>ONQK01000088.1 GCA_900319895.1 uncultured Prevotella sp.
AAAAAATAGGGGTGTGCATGAAAAATGAAATAACGATTTTCGTTTGGAAAAACGAAAAAATGCCAAAAGATGTTGTTTTTTATCGTAAAACTTCTTATCTTTGCGAAGATATAACCCCCAAAAAAATGAGATATGAAGAGAATCATGATGAGTGCAGTCTTCGTATTGGCTGCAATGAGTTTTTCGTTAGAAGTTAATGCACAGGATGTCAAAACCAAGGGCAAGGTGCAGAAAGTAGAGAACTGCTGCAAGTCCAATGCAGAAAAAGGCTGTAAAAAGGCGGATAAGAAGAACTGTGATAATGCGGGAGCTTGCGCAAAATCTTGTGAAGATGCCAAAAAGACTTGCGACAAAGCTGCAAAAAAATGCAATAAGGCCGGACAAAATTGTGCTAAAAAAGGAAAGAACTGCGACAAAGCCAAGAAAAATTGCGACAAGGCTAAGACCCAGTCATGCTGCAAGGAAAAACTTCTGGCAAATATCCAGAACTGTCCCGAAAAGGCAGAAATCACGGAGCTCAAGATTGTTTCAGAAGCTGAGTTGAAAGCGCAACAAGTTGATGTCACAGCTGCTGCGACGTTGCAGGAGCCGGCTCAAATGCATTGCAAGGACAAGGCGGATGCTTGCAAGAAAGTGACTGGAAAAGGTGACTGTAAAAAGGCGGATGGCGAGAAAAAAAATTGTGGAAAATGTAAGAAATAGGCTCTTTCTTGTATTTCGCATGGGGAATGGACGCCGTTTTTCATGCGAAAAACGGGGAAGTTGATGCCTGGAAAGACGAAGAAGGATGTGCACAATTGAAAATGGCGCATCCTTCTTCGGTGATTTGAATGGCGTATTTGGTGTGTTTTTGCAGTTTTTGCCCTCAAATATTCATTTTTTCGCTTTTTTTGCGTAGCTTTGTAAATGAAAAGAACCTAAGAAAACATGGAAAAGCTGTTGCATTATTGTTGGAAACATCGGTTGACGGAGGCAGGAAGGCTTTTTACGACAGACGGCCAGCTGCTTGAAGTTCTCGATGTCGGACTGCACAACAAGAATGCAGGCCCTGATTTTTTTAACGTAAAACTTAAAATCGGCGGCACACTGTGGGCTGGTAATGTAGAGATACATGAGAAGTCGAGCGACTGGTATGTGCACGGCCACGAGAAAGATGCGAATTACGACAGTGTGGTCCTGCATGTGGCAGAAACGATAAACAGCGATGTCCGGACCAGCAAGGGCTGTCTTGTCCCTCAATTTCAGCTCTCGGTTCCACCCTATGTTCTTTCTCATTACGAAGAGCTGCTGGCGACGGACGATTTCCCCCGATGCCATCAAATTATTCCCGGCTTGTCGCCGCTGATGCTTCATTCGTGGATGAGTGCTTTGCAAGCTGAGCGTTTGCAGCAGAAGACAGCCGCGATTGGACGCCGGATGCAGCAGTCTGTATCGGACTGGGACGCAACCTATTTTGTCACCCTTGCCAGGAATTTTGGCTTTGGCATCAATACAGATGCCTTTGAGGCGTGGGCCAACAGCTTTTCGTTGTTGGATGTCATAAAGCATCGTGACGACCCGTTCCAGGTTGAGGCCATTTTCATGGGACAGGCAGGGCTTTTGACACCAGAAAGCATTCCGGAACGTCATCGTGAGCAGGCTTTGAAGGATGACTATTACATAAAATTACGTGACGAATACAGTTATTTGCAACATAAATTCAACTTGACACCGATAGACCACAAGCGTTGGCGTTTTTTGCGGCTCAGACCACATAATTTCCCTCAAATTCGCATCTCTCAATTGGTGAATTTGTTTTGTTGCCGTCAATTAGGTTTTAGCCAATTGCTTGAATGTGGAGAATTGGGGCAAGTAAGAAGCCTCTTGTCCACGAAGGCCACAGCCTATTGGGAGAACCACTATGGCTTCGGCAATACAAGCCGACGGCATCAAAAGCTCCTCTCAGAGGCTTCTTTGCAAGTGTTAATCATCAATACTGTTGTGCCGATGTTGTTCGCCTATGGCCAGTACATTGGCGACGAACAATTGATCGACCGTTCTTTCAGCTTTCTGGAACAGTTGCCGGCTGAGCGAAACAGCATTATCGACATGTGGCGCCAGTGCGGGATTGACGTGAAGTCGGCGGGCGACACACAAGCGTTGATACAGTTGAAGAGCCAATATTGCGACCGGAAAGACTGCTTGCGCTGCCGAATCGGCTTTGAATACCTAAAAAAAAGAGATGACTGATGGAATATATTTTTGAAACGCGTATGTTGGTTCGCGATTATGAATGCGACATACAGGGCATCGTGAATAATGCCAACTACCTTCATTACATTGAACATACGCGCCATTTGTTTTTGCGGAGCTTAGGGCTAAGTTTCGCAGGACTTCATGAACGAGGCATTGATGCCGTCGTGGCGCGCATGGAATTGCAGTACAAGACGCCGCTGAAATGTGAGGATGAGTTCATTTCGCGACTAGCCTTGCGGAAGGAAGGGGTCAAATACGTCTTTTCACAAGATATTTTCCGGGCAGGCGATGAAAAATTATGCTTCAAGAGCAAGGTGGAGCTGGTTTGCCTGATTGACGGGAAACTGGGCGTGAGCGAAGAATATGAAAATGTTTTCAAACCCTATATCAAATAACGAGATGGACAATGCCAATATTCAAGAAGTGCTCAATACAATGGTCTTGACACGGCTCAACCACTTCCACCTGCCGGAATTACTACAACTATACGAGCATTTTGGGTCTGCTACTGCCATTGTCGAGCACCGGCACCATTTGCGTGATGCTGTGCCAAACTGCCCGCAGCGCATCGTCGACAGCTTCAAGTCGTTCGGCGAAGCTTTCAGGCGGGCTGAAACGGAGATGGAGTACGACCTTCAACACGACATACTTCCGTTGTGCATCACTGACAACCATTATCCACAAAGGCTGAAAGAGTGCCCTGACGCTCCGATACTCCTTTATTATAAAGGAAATGCGAATCTAAACAGTGCTCGGATTTTAAGCGTCGTCGGAACCCGGCACTGTACACCGTACGGGCAAGATGTCGTAAGAAAACTGATGATAGACCTAAAGAGGCTTTGCCCAAACCTGCTTGTTGTCAGTGGTTTAGCCTATGGAGTAGACATTAATGCCCATCGTGAGGCATTGAACAACAATCTGCCGACCATTGGGGTTCTTGCCCATGGCTTGGACGATCTTTATCCTTCTGCGCATCGCTCGACGGCAAGCGAGATGCTGAGTTGTGGTGGATTGTTGACAGAATTTATGACCATGACACAAGCAGACAAAAAGAATTTTGTCCGTCGCAACCGAATCATCGCCGGTATGGCTGACGCAACGCTCGTCATAGAGTCGGCAGACAAGGGCGGCGGGCTGATTACAGCCAAGCTTGCCCGCAGCTATGATCGTGAAGTCTTTGCCGTACCAGGAAGGGCGAACGACCGTTATAGCATGGGCTGTAACCATCTTATACGCGACCATGTTGCCGCATTGGTGACCGACGGGACAGACTTGTTGAAAGCGCTGGGATGGGAAGATGAGCAAAAAGTCCGAAAGGCTCGTCAAGAAGGCGTTGAGCGCCAGCTTTTCCCCAATCTGACGGCAGAAGAGAGCGTTATTGTTGAGGCTCTACAGCAACAAAACGACCAGCAAATCAACACGTTGACGGTAAAGACCAACCTGCCTGTCGGCCAGCTGACCGCCCAGCTCTTTGAACTGGAAATGAAAGGAGTTGTAAGGACAATGGCAGGAGGAATTTATCATTTGATAGGATGATAAGTATACGATAAAGCCTCAAAATGTGCTGTTGAGAATTGTATTTTTATGAAAATACAATAAAATATGCCATTTTTTCACCAAAAAAAATTGTAGGTCTCAATAATTTGTGTATATTTGTATCAATACTTAAAATATATAAATTAAAATTAATAAGGTATCATGCGGTTTTATCAAAAAATTATCATATCTACAGGTTTTTTCTTGTTTTTAGGGATAACAGACGGCACAGCATCAGTCATTTTTCGTAAGAAAAAACCAAAGTCTACGGCAACACCCTCTGTTTATAAGCAGTTGACCGGTCGCGACTCGGTCCAGATGCTTGGTGTCATGAATGCCTTGCAAAAGGGTGATACGTTTTACCTGGAATTCCCCACGAAATATTTAGGACGTGAGTTCCTGATTACCAATAAACTTCAAAAAGTTCCGCTAGAGCTCAATGAGGCGGGGGTAAACAAAGGCATTAATTATGAAAATCAGTCTGTTAAATTTGAATGGGACAAAGCCCAGAATCGAATACTGATTCGACAGCAGCGCCTTACCCCGGAATATCCGGAGCATTCGGCCATCTCACGTTCGGTGAGAGACAATTATATAGACCCGCTGATAGCCGCCTTAAAGGTGGAATGCGCGGCCGCCGACTCCTCCACGGTCATCTTTAAGGTAAACGATTTGTTCAACGGCAAGCAAAATTGTTTGAACGATGTATTCAACCTCATCAA
>ONQK01000108.1 GCA_900319895.1 uncultured Prevotella sp.
GCAATGGCGAATTGATCGTATTGACCATCAGTGGGCCGGGCACTTATTATGATTATCGTGGGCAGGGCGCCGGATTTCAATACCTTTTGTGCGAGAGTTTTGCTCAGCAAATAGGTGTGAAGTTGCGTGTGGAATTGTGCCGTGACACGGCCGAGCTGGTTCGGCGGCTGGTTTTGGGCGATGGTGATGTGATCATGTTTCCATTGCATCGTCAGTCCGGAAATTCAGAAGGGTTGATCTATTGCGGCCCCAGTGTTGATTCTACACAAACCAGCTGGGCAGTGTCTTCAGGAAATCTGGCGTTGGCAGACACGCTGAATCGCTGGTTCTCGCCGGCTTTGATAGCCCAGGTTCAGGAATTGGAGCGCCGCCAGCACTCCGGCCCGTCGGTGCGTCGCCGTGTTTATGCGCCGATGCTGGATAAGTCTGGCGGAGTAATCTCCAAGTACGACGCTTATTTCAAGAAGTATGCTCCTGTTGCACGGTTGGACTGGCGCTTGTTGGCGGCTCAATGCTACCAGGAGTCTTGTTTCGACCCAAATGCCGTTTCCTGGGCTGGCGCGCGCGGCTTGATGCAAATCATGCCAACCACTGCCAGCCACTTGGGCGTTGATGTCTCACAGCTGCATGACCCGGAAACAAATATTGAGGCTGCCGCCCGTTATATGCGCGAACTCTTGGGGCTGTTCAAGGATGTTGCCAGCCCAATCGAGCGTCTTCATTTCGCACTTGCCAGTTATAATGGAGGCTTCCATCATATTCGTGATGCAATGGCATTGGCGAAGAAGGATGGTAAGAGCCCTCATCTGTGGCAAGAGGTCTCGCCCTATGTGTTGAGGCTGAGCAGTGCGGAGTATTACACCGACCCGGTGGTAAGGCATGGTTACATGCGCGGTAGCGAAACCGTTGACTACGTTGAGCGGATAAGGGCGAGGTGGCGGCAGTATGGTGGGGCTGCGGGCGGCGTCGGAGGAAAGATAAATTCCTCGCCTGTGCGAGCGACCAAAAAACACCGGTTTAAATAGCCGTAAAGACGGAAAAAGTGATGGGTTGGCTATAAATCTCGTGTGCAGGATGAAAAAAAAATGTTTCGATAACATTGTTTTAAAAAAACTTTGTAATTTTGCAGCCGAAAAAATAGAAAAAACAATGAAGCAATTTGGATTTAGTTTGTTCTTCTTATTGTTGTTTTGTGTAACAACCCTGGCGCAGGAGAACAAAGTGTTGAATTTACAGGTGGAGGCTCGTGGCGACTACCAGCGTGAGTATGTTGATGGCGAGGCAATGAAGGACAACAGTGGTTTTAAGGGGAAATATTTTACCGTGAACGTCAGCGGTGACATCTCGGAGAAATTTTCTTACAAATTCAGCCATCGCTTGAACAAATACAGCTCAAACAGCAGTTTTTTTGATGCCACAGACGTATTATATGTGGACTATAAGCCCACGGATGCCATTACGCTGTCTGCGGGAAAGCAGGTGGTGCTCATTGGCGGATACGAGTACGACCGTGCCCCGATAGACCTGTATTTCTGTTCAGAATATTGGCACAACGTCCCTTGTTACATGTGGGGCGGAAGTGTAGAATATAAACTGCCCAATGAGAAAGACAAGTTCCTTTTCCAATTCTGCGAAAGCCCGTTCCGCAGTTACCATCCCAACAGCGACATGTATTCTTACAACTTGGCATGGTACGGCACACACGGCTTTTACAATGCAATCTGGTCGCTCAACATGCTTGAATATGCCGAAGGAAAGTATATTAGCTATTTGGCACTGGGCAATGAGTTTTGTTTTAACGACAAAGTAAAGCTGCAGCTTGACTTCATGAATCGCGCATCGAGCGGGCACAGTTATTTCTTCAAGAATTGCTCGTTTGTCGGCGAGCTGTCCTACCGTCCAATCGAGCAGCTGAATATTTTTGCAAAGGCATCCTACGATGTCAATCATACCAATACCGCGTCCGACTATTGTGTGATGGACAATACAGAACTCACCTCTGTCGGCGGCGGCATCGAATATTTCCCATTGCCCAACCATGATTTCCGCCTGCATGCCAACGGCAGTTACACCTGGGGAAAAAACGGCAACCCAGACGGAGTGTTGCAAAACAAGCAAACCTATATAGACTTTGGCATGACCTGGAAAATGGACATTTGGTCATTGAAACGATAAATTTTAAGGTAGAAACAAAAAAGAGACTTTAAAGAGGGTGAAAATGGAAGCATTGAAAAGTATTTGGAGAAAAATTCCTTCGGGAATCGTCTGTCTGCTCATCGTCCTGGGGCTGTTCATGTACATGGGGTCGATAATGGGAGCTGCCAACATGCTCAACACCGTTATGAAAACAGCGCACGACCTTTTGCTCAACACTGTGTTCTATTTGATGGGAATTTGCGTCATCACAGGCGCCATCGGCAAGTTGTTCGTGGAGTTCGGAGTGGTCGACCTGCTGGAAAAAATCCTGCGTCCCATGATGCGCCCTTTGTTCAACCTGCCCGGCGTGGCATCGCTGGGGGCAGTTATGACATTCCTGTCAGACAATCCGGCCATCATCTCGTTGTCAAAGGATGTACGGTTTAAAAGCTATTTCAAAAAATACCAGTTCATCTCGTTGACAAATTTTGGAACGGCTTTCGGGATGGGGCTAATCGTCATCATTTTTATGATAGGACAAGGCTATTATGTCGCTCCGTTCATAGGGCTCTTAGGCGCTTTCTTCGGATGTATAGTGTCGACGCGGCTGATGCAGCGCTTTGTCATCAAGGCCTATCCGAGCTATGCGGAGGAAAATGCAGCAGAAGTACTTGCGGCAGATGAAGATATTACCCATAATCCAGCCATTGAGGAGACTTCGGTTTTTACACGCACGCTGAACTCATTGCTTGACGGTGGCCGCTCTGGCGTTGATGTCGGGCTGTCCATCATTCCAGGTGTCCTGATCATTTCAACGCTGGTCATGATGCTCACTTTCGGCGCAGACAGTGCCGCGGGCGGATATACTGGCGCAGCCTATCAAGGCGTTGAGCTGCTGCCAAGGTTGGCTGAAAAAATAAACTTTGTCTTCCAGTTCCTTTTTGGATTTACCGATTCTCACCAGATTGCTTTCCCCATCACGGCCTTGGGGGCAGTAGGTGCTGCCTTGGGACTTGTGCCCAATTTCATGCAGCAGGGGTGGATCGACGGCAATGCCATTGCTGTGTTTACGGCCATTGGAATGTGCTGGAGCGGCTATTTGAGCACACACACAGCCATGCTCGATTCGCTAGGTTATCGGGAACTTACCCCCAAAGCCATCATCTCGCATACCATAGGCGGACTTGTCGCTGCCATCGTGGCGCATGGCGCTTTCCTTGTCTATGAGTTGCTGTTTTGACTAAAAAAACAAAATTTGTCTTTGGCAAATTTCGATATGTAGTTTAAAGGCTGTTTACATGTCAGGCGGGGAGATGTGCCCTAAATCTCCCCGCCTGACATGTATCGTTTTGTGGACATTCAAAAAACGGTGTCTTCAAAAAACTTCCGCCTCGTTTAACTCCACGCCCCTCTTGTCTTTTTCGCTGAGGCTGATGTCGTTGATGTCAATAGGCCATTGGATGTTGATGGTCGGATCGTTCCAGGCAATTGAGGCCTCGTGCTCAGGGGCATAGACATTGTCTACCTTATAGGCAAATACTGCCGTTTCGCTCAAGACGAGAAATCCGTGCGCAAAACCGCGTGGCACAAACAGCTGCCGCTTGTTTTCATCGCTCAACTCAATGGCGAAATGCCTGCCAAAAGTGGATGAGTCTTTGCGCAGGTCAACCGCCACATCCAACACGCGCCCTTGAATGACGCGCACCAACTTAGCTTGTGAGAATCCCCCTTTTTGGTAATGTAGGCCACGCAATACGCCGTAACTCGATTTCGACTCGTTGTCTTGGATAAAATGCGTGTCGCTGACATGTGCGTTGAAGTCTTTTTCATTCCATGTCTCCAAAAAATAGCCCCTGGCATCCTTAAAGACACGGGGCTCAAGGACATACAGCCCTTCTATCTCAGTCTTGATGTATTGCATTGTGAATCTTTGTTTATTTCATGCAAAAGTACAAAATTTATTTGCTTTTTTGAACAGTTATGCCGAAATTTGCAAAAAAATATTCAGAAAATCGTTCGTCATGCATGTAGAATTGGAACCCATAGCATATTTTCAGTCGCCGTTCAGCTCAAAATTTGGGATACCCCGGCAGAGCGGCCAGGTGCCGTCGTTGGTCGGGAAAATCGTTTTTGAACCGGGATTCAGGAATGCGGAAGCCTTGCGTGGATTGGAAGGTTTTGACTATTTGTGGCTCATCTGGGGCTTCTCGGCAAACTCCCATGCCTCTGCTCATCTGACCGTCCGCCCGCCGCGCCTTGGCGGAAATGTGCGAATGGGGGTGTTCGCCACACGCTCTCCTTTCCGTCCCAATCCGATAGGTTTGTCGTCAGTGAAAATCGCCCGCATTGACTACGATGCTCCCGAGGCACCCGTTGTTTGTGTCAAAGGTGCCGACCTCATGGACGGGACTCCTATATTCGACATAAAACCCTACTTGGCCTATACGGATGCACATCCCGAGGCAAGGTGCGGATTTGTTGATCAAACCGAGTGGAAGAAACTTCACGTCAAGCTTTGCGAGAAGGTGAAAAACAACTTCACAGAGCAGCAGCAGGAAATGTTGTGCCGAGTGTTGGAGCTGGATCCCCGCCCGCATTACCACAATGATGAAGGGCGGATTTATGGCATGTCTTTTGAAGGGTGTGACGTCCGATTCACGGTGTCGTCAAAAAATGAATTGAATGTTCTGGATGTCAGGCCAATTAGGGGACAGGAAGAGGTGTATTGAAGACCATTTTGTGTCAAAAAATTTGTGTGATGACCGAAAACGATGAGCTAACCTACGGATTTGCTGCTTAAAATGTGAATAAAAGCCGAAAAATACACACATTTCCTATGTCCAATCCCTTTCCAAACCATTCGATTTTAAGTTAAAAAACATTAATAAAAATAACATTGTTTTGAAACAATTTTTATATTTGCAACGTTTTATTTATCTAAATTATCAAGTAACAACAGTAAAGGAGAAAGTTATGAAAAAGATTTTTCTTATGGTCTTTGCAGCCGCTGGGCTGATGTTTGCAAGCTGTGGCAACAAAACCAATGCCGAGGCAGAAGTGACGGATTCGTTGGCAACGAACTTGGAGATGGAAGCTGACGAGGCCGCCGCCGACCTCATCAGCCAGTTGAAAGAGAAGTTGAACCTTGGTGATGCCGACGGTATTTCCGCCTTGATTGGGACAGCCAAAGCGAAAATCGCGGAGCTTGTAGGCAACAATCCGGAAATTGCGAAGCAGTATTTGGAAAAGATTCAAGGATTTTTGAAAGAAAATGCTGACAACATCAAGAATGTTATTGGCGACAATGCCGCACTTGCTACGGCAATAGATGGTTTCGCCAACCTTCCGGCAGAAGGTGTGGACAAGTTCCTTGGATTGACAGACGCAGTGGAGAATGCAGGCAAAGATGTGAAAGAAGCGGCTGAAAATGCGGTTGACAATGCCCAAAAAGCCGTTGAGAACAAGACCAATGAGGCGGTAAGCCATGCAAAGGAAAAGGCTGCGGAGAAAATCAACAACGCAGCTGAGAAGACCAATGAGGCAGTGAATGAGGCTGCTGAAAAGGCGGCGAAGAAAATAGGCCTTTAATACATATTATTTAAAAAGAATATTCCTTCCAAGTCTGCTGTGTCTGAAATATGGACATGGCAGATTTTCATGTCTTCCGGCGAAGGCCTCACCCCTATTTTTTGCTCATGCAGTAGGCTTGACACCTTCAAATTGCGCCCATTTGTTGTAATTCTTGGTAAATGCGCTGTACGGGAAAACCGACGACGTTGAAATAGCTGCCATGGAGCGCCTTTACACCAATGTAGCCGATCCACTCTTGAATGCCGTAAGCCCCGGCCTTGTCCAGCGGCTGATATTTTTCCACATAATAGTCGATCTCTGTGTCGCTCAATTGCTTAAAGCTCACGTCTGTGGTTACGGAAAAAGACTTTTGTAGAGCTGTTGTCGACAGACAAACGCCCGTTATCACCTGATGGGTACGATGGCTCAAAAGTTTCAACATGCGTCTGGCATCTGCTTTGTCTACTGGCTTTCCAAGAATCAAGTCACCGGCCACCACGATGGTGTCTGCCGTGATGACCAGTTCCGTTTCCGTGATGGTTGGCATATAAGCCCTCGCCTTCTTTTCTGCAATAAATACAGCTGTTTGTTCAGGTGTTAAATCTGCCGGGAAATCTTCTGCAATGTCCTCTATGACACGCACCTCGAAAGGTAAGTCCAAATGCGAGAAAAGTTCGCGGCGGCGTGGCGACTGGCTTGCCAAAATGAGTTGGTATTTCATCTTTTTCTTCTTTTTACTTCATTTGTTTTCATTGTTTTTTAGAGTCAATCGGCAAATGCAAATAAATTGTTCGCAAATCCGGCGGAAAATGTTCAGCAAGCGCTTGTGTTTAACGCTCGAAATGTCTTACCAGCCAAATGCCGTTCGGTCGTTCATCCATTTGCCCTGAGCCTTTAAGACTTGCTCGATGACATCGCGCGCGCAGCCTTGCCCGCCTTTTAATTGGCTGATGTACAAACTGACTTGTTTTATTTCATCGCAAGCGTCGGCAGGACAACATGGGCAGCCGCAACGTTTCATCACCTCAAAATCGGGAATATCGTCGCCCATGTATAAAATTTCCTCATCCTTGAGCCCATATTTGCCCAGAAAATCCTCGTAGGCAGTGAGTTTGACGGCAGCGCCGACATAGATGTCCTCAACTCCCAACCCGCCATATCTCACCAGCGTACTTTGCACTGTCGCCCCAGTGATGATGGCAATTCTCAAGTCCGATTTTTGTGCCAATTGAATGGCGTACCCGTCTTTGATATTCACCGTCCGCATGGGCTCGCCCTGCGGATGTAGCGTAATGGTCTCGGCAGAAAGTACGCCGTCAACGTCGAAAATCACGGATTTAATCCTTGTCAAGTCATAATTAATCATAGATAATACGAATTTTACGCTTGCAAAGATACTGATATTTCAGGAAAAGCGATGAAATAAATGCTTTTTTTGGACATTGACAAGTACGATAATCTTCTTTTCGTACAATATTCAAAAAAAAAGAACGTTATTAAATGAGATGAAAGTATACTTGAAGAAAATAGCCGTAATTAGCATATTGTTGAGTCTTTCGCTTAGCATTTCAGCCCAGTCGTTCACGCTACAAGGAAAGGTGAGTGACGAAAAGCTCAACCCCATAGAGCTGGCAACAGTTGCCATCGTCAATCAAGGGCGATTTACGATGACCAACCTCAAGGGGGAATTTACCATGGAGGCGCAGTCGGCCGACTCGGTTGTCGTCAGGTTTTCCATGATTGGCTATAAGACCAAGACCAGGGTACTGAGGAATCCGCGTGGCAAACAGACGCTGCAAATACAATTGTTCGAGAATGATGAGTTGCAGGAAATCGTTGTTGTAGGCGAGAAGCGGCAGACCACAACCACCCAAAAGCTTGATGCCAAAGAGATGAAGACAGGCCCCTCAACGAGCGGCAATGTCGTGGAAGACCTCATCAAGACGCAGGCAGGCGTGTCGAGCCGCAATGAGCTGTCGTCGCAATACAATGTCAGGGGAGGCTCTTTCGATGAAAACAGTGTATACATCAATGACGTGGAAGTATATCGTCCGTTTTTGGTACGCAGCGGCCAGCAGGAGGGCCTGTCAATCATCAATGCCGACATGGTGAAAAGCATCGGATTCTCAACGGGAGGCTACGAGGCAAAATATGGCGACAAAATGTCTTCGGCACTCGACATCACCTATAAACAGCCCGAAAAGTTTGAGGCAACCTTTGGGGCAAGTCTTCTGGGCGGGAATCTTTATGTTGGCTACGGCAATAAAAAATTCGCATGGAGCAACGGCGTGAGGTACAAAACCAACAAATATCTATTGGGAACGCTTGAAACCAAAGGAGAGTATCAGCCCTCATTCCTCGACTACCAAACTTATATGACCTACAAGCCCAACAAGCGCTGGACATTGAGTTTTATAGGCAACATTTCAGAGAATCACTACAACTTCACCCCCAAAGACCGTGAGACCAAATTTGGGACCATGGAGAATGTCAAATCCTTCCGTGTTTATTTCGACGGACACGAGAAAGACCTTTTCAGAACATTCTTCGGCACCCTCAACATCTCTCGTCACATTACTGAAAACACCTCGCTTTCGCTGATAGCTTCGGCATTCTACACCAAAGAACAGGAACGCTATGACATACAAGGGCAATACTGGCTCGACCAAACCGAGACGAGCGAGAACCTTGGGGTCGGGACCTACATGGAACACGCCAGAAACTATCTTGAGGCCAACGTTCAAAATGTCAAGCTCATGCTCAATCACAAGGCAGGAAAGCACACCTGGCAAGGTGCCCTCACTTACAAAATGGAGAACATCAAAGAAGCCGGACGAGAGTACGAAATGCGCGACTCCAGCGGCTACAGCATCCCACATACAGGCAAGGACCTACATCTCATCTATACGCTCAACGCACGAAACCACTTGAACGCCAGAAGGTTTGAGAGCTATCTTCAAGACACCTACCGGTTTGCCAGCAAAAACGAGGGAACGCTGTTCACCCTCAACTACGGACTTCGTTTTAGCTACTGGAGCTTCAACAAAGAAACCTTGGTCAGCCCGCGCATCTCACTAGGCATCATCCCAGCCTTCAACCAAGACTTCTTGTTCCGCGTGGCCACCGGACTTTACTACCAGGCACCGTTCTTCAAAGAGCTTAAAGACACTGTCACCACCAACGGCATCACCTCTGCAATACTCAATGAAAAAATCAAGAGCCAGCGCTCCATACATTTCATCGCAGGCATGGACTACCGGTTCAAAATCATGAATCGAAGCTACAAATTCACGGCAGAAGCCTACTACAAAGCCTTGTCAAACCTCATCCCATACACCGTCAATAACGTGAAAGTCACCTATTACGGCGAGAACCTTTGCACAGGCCATGCTGCAGGTCTTGACCTCAAACTCTACGGGGAATTCGTCCCGGGAACAGACTCCTGGATTAGCATTTCGCTCATGAATACATCCATGAAGCTTAATGGGAAGTCCGTGCCGTTGCCCACCGACCAGCGCTATGCCATCAACCTGTTTTTCACCGACTATTTCCCGGGAACCGAGCGGTGGAAAATGGCGCTCAACCTTGCTTTCGCCGACGGATTGCCTTTCAGCGCCCCGCATCGGAAGATTGAAAGCGGAAATTTCAGGTCGCCAGCCTACAAACGTGTTGATGCTGGAATGAGCTATAGGCTGCTGAATAACGAAAACAGACAGAAGAAAATCATTTTCAAGAACATTTGGCTAGGCATAGATGCCTTGAACCTCTTTGGCATCAACAATGTCAACTCATACTATTGGATTACAGACGTTACAAACCAAAAATACGCCGTCCCCAACTATCTTACGGGAAGACAAATCAATGCAAAGGTATTGTTCGAGTTCTAAAGTCCAGTACATTCGGACAAAATTCGCTGTTTTTTGAGACACGACTCGTTTTTTGGAAATTTCACCATTCAAGGACACGAAAAATATGAAAAAAACGTGAAATATTTCTCCTATTAAAATATAAATCGTATCTTTGCAGAGGTTTAGGCCAAATTCAAAAAGAAAATATTCATAACCTAATAAAAAACATCAAAATGAAGATTTCACACATTGAACATTTAGGCATTGCCGTCCCAAGCATTGAAGACGCATTGCCCTATTTCGAAAACGTGTTAGGACTGAAATGCTACAACATCGAAGTCGTAGAAGACCAAAAAGTGCGCACGGCATTCCTGAAGTGCGGAGAAGTAAAACTGGAACTCCTCGAGCCGACCTCGCCCGAGAGCACGATCCAAAAATGGATGGACAAGGGCAACCGCGGCGTGCACCACGTTGCCTTCAGCGTAGAAGATGGCGTGGCACAAGCCCTCACTTTTTGCGAGGAAAAAGGCGTTCAGCTCATCGACAAAGCACCACGCAAAGGTGCTGAGGGCCTCAACATCGCATTCCTGCATCCCAAGTCAACATGCGGCGTACTGACCGAACTCTGCGAACATTAAAAATACACAACATATCATTATGGCTAAACAATTAGAGAAAATCAAAGAACTGATTGCCAAGCGTGAGCAAGCACGCTTGGGTGGTGGTGAAAAAGCTATCGAGAAACAGCACGAGCGCGGAAAATACACCGCTCGCGAGCGTATCGAAATGCTGGTGGACAAAGGCAGTTTTGAAGAATATGACATGTTCAAGCTGCATCGCTGCCATAACTTTGGCATGGAGAAGAAACAGACCCTGGGCGACGGCGTCGTGGTTGGTTCAGCAACCATAGACGGCCGCTTGGTTTATATATTTGCACAAGACTTCACCGTAAACGGTGGCTCACTGTCGGAGACGATGGCAGAAAAAATTTGCAAAGTCATGGACATGGCAATGCAAAACGGCGCCCCCATCATCGGAATCAATGACTCAGGCGGCGCCCGCATCCAGGAAGGTATCAATGCATTGGCAGGATACAGCGAGATTTTTGAACGCAACATCCTTGCTAGCGGCGTGATCCCGCAGATCAGCGGCATTTTCGGCCCATGTGCCGGCGGCGCAGTCTATTCACCTGCTTTGACAGACTTCACCCTGATGATGGAAAATACAAGCTACATGTTCCTCACAGGGCCGGCGGTGGTTAAGACCGTGACAGGAGAAGACGTTGACCAGGAGTCGCTGGGTGGCGCCAGCGTGCATGCGACCAAGAGCGGTGTCACACACTTTACGGCAGCCACAGAGGAGCAAGCGATGCATGATATTCGCACATTGTTGAGCTACATCCCGTCCAACAACATGGAAGAAGCTCCGCGGAAAGAATGCACCGACCCCATCGATCGAATGGAGGACTCACTAAATGAAATCATTCCGGAAGACCCGAACCAGGCATACGATATGTACAAAGTCATCCGTGCCATCACCGACGACAACGAATTTTTTGAAGTACAGCCCAAATTCGCCAAGAACATCATCGTCGGATTTGCCCGCTTTAACGGCCAGAGCGTCGGCATCGTCGCCAACCAGCCGTCCTGTTACGCCGGTGTGCTCGATGTAAACGCCAGCCGTAAAGGCGCCCGCTTCGTCCGTTTCTGCGATGCCTTCAACATCCCTATCGTTTCATTGGTCGACGTGCCAGGTTTCTTGCCTGGAACAGGGCAGGAATACAATGCAGTCATCTTGCACGGTGCCCAGTTGCTCTATGCCTACGGAGAGGCTACGGTGCCAAAGATTACGGTTACATTGCGCAAGAGCTACGGTGGAAGCCATATCGTGATGGGTTGCAAGCAATTGCGCACAGACTTGAACTATGCGTGGCCGTCAGCAGAAATTGCCGTGATGGGCAGTTCCGGGGCCGTTGCCGTACTTTATGCCAAAGAAGCTAAAAGCCAAGAAGACCCGAAAGCGTATTTGGCAGAAAAGGAGCAAGAATACAACGACCTGTTTGCGAACCCATACCAGGCAGCCAAATTCGGCTATATTGACGATGTCATCGAGCCGCGCAACACTCGTTTCCGCATCTGTCGTGGCTTGGCCCAATTGGCCACCAAACGCCAAACGGTACCAGCCAAGAAGCACGATTGTATGCCTATGTAATTTGCAAAACAATAACATTTCAAGCCATCGGAACCCATTGGGTTCCCTGTTCTTGGAACTAAAAAAGATAAAATATGGCAAAACCAAACAACGTAGAAGTTTATGCAGCCATTTCATTGGCACTGCACGAGTTCTTGGGCAATAACGTTCATGACAAAGAGGCCGGAGTCATAACCATCAAGCCTCGCGTAACTCAATGGAATGCGTACCATCTTTCTATGAATGTAAAATAATAAAGAACATGAAAGAATATAAATATACAATTAATGGTAACAAGTATGAAGTAGCCATCGGTGAGGTTGAAGAAAATATTGTAACCGTTACCGTAAACGGCGAGACATACAAGGTTGAAATGGAAAAAGAGCCAGAACCGGAGAAGAAAAAAGTCGTTGTTCTGCCTAGGGCTCAACAAGAAAAAGGCGGTGAGGAGACAACAAGCTCTGCAAATGTCAACACCTCCAATGCACTCAAAGCCCCACTTCCAGGCATCGTTACGGAAATCAAAGTTGCCGTTGGCGATGAGGTGAAGCAAGGCGACACCGTTGTTGTCTTGGAGGCGATGAAAATGGCCAACAATCTTGAAGCAGAACAAGACGGTAAGGTGACGGCTATTTTGGTAAAACAAGGTGAGAATGTCATGGAAGACACGCCCCTTGTTGTTATTGAGTAAATTCAAATCTCAGATTTTTTTAAAGGGAAGGTTCCGTTTCGTAATGATTACGAGGCGGGACTTTTTTTGACATGGCAATCAAATGGCATTGGTCTGAAAGTCCGATGAACAGATGGCGCAATAGGGTAAAAAACGAAGGTGAGACCCACAAAATGTTGATGAAGAGCATGAAAGACAAAACATCCTACCTGCCTTGACATGATAAATATTGTAAAAACCTTTTCACTTTGGATATTTTTTTGTACCTTTGCATAGCCAAAATAAAAACCTGAATATCATGAAGATATTATACATTAATCAGGAGATTGCTCCTTACACCCCAGATAGCGATTTGTCCTTGATGGGAAGGGACCTTCCTCAGGTAATACAAGAAAACGGTATTGAAATTCGCACTTTTATGCCCAAATGGGGCAACATCAACGAGCGGCGCGGCCAATTGCATGAGGTCATCCGCCTTTCAGGCATGAATCTGATCATCAACGACACCGACCACCCCCTCATCATCAAAGTCGCATCAATACCGGTTTCACGGCTACAAGTATACTTCATTGATAACGATGACTACTTCCATAAACGTCAAATGGCAGAAAACGAATCAGGAGAAGAATATCCTGACAACGGTGAGCGCGCCATCTTTTTTGCGCGCGGTGTGCTGGAGACTGTCAAGAAACTGCGTTGGACACCAGACATCATCCATTGCCAGGGATGGATGGGGGCTGTCATCCCGTTTTACATTAAAACGGCATACAAGGAAGAACCCTCTTTCTCCAACACCAAGGTTGTCACTTCGTTGTTCAGCAATGAATTGAAGAACGA
>ONQK01000163.1 GCA_900319895.1 uncultured Prevotella sp.
ATTTTTAAAGGTCAAGAGGCGGCGGATGCAAGGGATTTTTAATTTAAGAACAAAATGATGGAGAATTACAGAAGACAACAGGGCGATGCCCCAAGAAGCGACAAGATGTTGAAAGTCAGAAACATACTCAACCTGATTTTCATGCTTTGCGTGGTTATCGGCATCATTATTTACTTTAATTCCGGACAGACGAAAAGCGCTTACTTCTTTTTTGCAGCCATTGCCGTCAAGATGATTGAAATCACCATACGCTTGATCAAACGATGAAGAAGACGCTTGCCACGATATGCTTGCTGTATTGTTGTACGGCAGCGATTTTCGCCCAGGACATCAACTTGATGGACGAGAGCGGCGCCATCAGGTCGGCGCATGACATGCAGGCGCAAAGAGACAGCCTGGAAAACGGGAAGAAGAGGATTCCGCGCGGCCTGAGCGTCTGGACGATTGACAGGCAATTTGGCGACATCATCCCCGCCGAGCCCGACACACTCCAACACATGTTCATGAATACGGTTTTCACCTCTGGACTTTACGGAGAGTATAATACGACCGGGAACCTGGGCGCGCCCCGCCTGAACCGGATTTTTATTGACCGCAACGACGAGGGTGAGTTTATTTTCACCCATCCCTACGACTATTTCCTCACTTCACCGAGCGATTTCCTGTTCACAAACACCCTGTCGCCCATCACGAACCTTACATTCAACAGCTGCGGCAACAGGAGCAACGGCGAGGACCATTTGAAGGCGCTTTTTGCCGTTAACATCGGAAAGGAAATCGGCTTAGGATTCAAGTCCGACTACATTTACGGACGTGGGTATTATCAGGGCCAAAATACGTCCCACTTCAATTTCACCATCTATGGCTCCTACCTTGGAGAAAAGTACCAAGCCCATTTTCTAGCATCCACCAATCATCAAAAAGTAGCCGAAAATGGTGGTATCACCGACGACAGGCTCATCACAAATAGTGAAATTTTCAATGAGCGGTATAGGGAAAACGAAATCCCAACGATTCTTTCGAGGAACTGGAACAGGAATGACAACCGGCATGTCCTTTTCACCCACAGATACAGCCTCGGGTTCAACCGGAAAGTCCCCATGAGCCAGGACGAGATCAAAGCCCGGCAATTTGCCATCGAGTCGAAGGCCCGACAAGAAGAAAATCGGAAAAAGGAGGAAGCGCGAAAAAAGATGAGCCAAAGCGGACAAACTTTTGACGAGGAGGAGTATAACCGCCAACAAGCCATCAGTGGCCGCCCCGACGACGCACGGATTGTAGAAGAGGCACCAGTTGACACGACGGCGACCGTTGCTCAGCGCATTCAAGTCGACAGCCAACAAATGGCAGACAGCCTGACCATGGCGGCGGGTCAACAAAAACTCCAACAGGAAGAGTGGATGAAAAACGAATACGTTCCCGTGACAAGTTTCATCCACACGCTGGACTTCAGCCATTATCGCCGCATTTACGTCGGCTACGAGAGCCCTGAAAATTATTATGCCAACCAATATTATCTATTTGGCAATGACTCCATCAACGACCAGACCAAGCATTATTCCTTGAAGAACACGTTTGCCATCGCCTTGCTAGAAGGCTTCAACAAGTGGGCGAAAGCCGGCTTAAGGGTCTTTGCCACGCATGAATTCCGCCATTTCCTCTTGCCGGAGATGCCCCAAGGCTTTGTCTCCTACAATGAACATGCCTTCAATTTAGGCGGAGAATTGAGCAAAAGCCAGGGGAAGTTCCTCAACTACAGCATTTTAGGAGACTTTGGCGTCTGGGGAGCCGACGCCGGGCAGATTTCACTTGAAGCCAATGCCGATTTATCTTTCAAACTTTTGGGCGACACTGTCACACTGGCCGCACAGGCCGCATTCCATCGACAGGCGCCACTGTTCTTCCACAGTCATTACCATTCAAAACACATTTGGTGGGACAACGACGAACTTGACAATATCATCCACAGCCGCATTCAAGGAGAATTGGAATGGCAAAAGACACGGACAAGAATCATTGTGGCGGCAGACCAGATCAAGAATCATGTATATTTAGGGCAATCCTACACCATTACGCCGGACTTTCTGCGCACCGGCAATAACGTAGCCGTGAGGCAAGCCAACAAGAACATTGGCATTTTCACCGCTGCCCTGCATCAAGACCTCACTTTGGGAATCGTCAACTGGGAAAACCGGCTGACCTTTCAGAAGTCAACAGACAACGACGCCATCCCATTGCCTGCGCTCAACATTTATTCAAACTTGTATCTACGTTTCACCATTGCCAAGGTGTTGAAATGTGACCTGGGTGCCGACTTGCGATTTTTCACCAAATACTATGCGCCGGACTACAGTCCGGCTCTCGGTCAATTCACCGTCCAAGAAACAGGCGACCAACGGGTGAAGCTCGGCAATTATCCTTTTGTCAATGCTTATGCAAATTTCCAACTCAAACAAGCACGCTTCTTTGTGATGTTCAGCCATGTCAACAGCAGCGACGGAAATTATTTCCTCACGCCACATTATCCGACCAATCAAAGAGTGCTAAGATTTGGCATCAGCTGGAATTTCTTCAACTAAGCAATACGGCAGAACAGACCAACAGCCCATAAATCAAGATGTTACGAGCAGTTTCCGCCAAAATTCCGTTCAAGGCCCTGCCCTCCCCTATTCTCATCATTTTGCGGTGCGTTGCCCGATGAAATCCGAGATAGACAGCAGGAAGCAGGGCCGCCATCAGGTTATAGCGCGACAAAAAGACGAGATCCAAGACACAGGCCAACACGCCCACATGCCAATAAAGCTGTGCCGCGCGCCGTTTTCCCATCAAGACGACCAAAGTCCGCTTGCCGGCCCGCAAATCGTTGTCCACATCACGGTAGTTGTTCACTAGCAAAAGCGTATCGATAATCAACCCGCAGGCCAACGAAAGGGAAAAAACCGTCCAGCTCAACACATGATGCTGCACATAATAAGTCATGCAAACGGGCACAATACCGAAAAACACCAAAACCAGTACGTCGCCCATGCCCACATAGGAAAGTGTCGTGGTATAAAGGAAACAGAACACCACGCACGCCAGCCCCACTGCTATCATCAACCATCCGCCATAATAGACCAAGGGCAGACCGATGAGACACGCCAGAAAAGTGGTCAATAAAATGGCACGCTTCATCTTCTTGACACCAATCCAGCCTTGTGCACAAGCGCGCGGGGGACCCAGCCGCGTCTCATCGTCATTTCCGCGTATGTGGTCAAAATAATCGTTGACGAAATTGGCATCCACCTGCATTACCAAGGCGAACAACAGGCATAAAAGGGCCGGCAATGCGCGAAAAGGAGAAAAGCTCCAGCTATCCCCATACGCCAGTGACAACCCAATCATCACGGGGACAGCCGCGCCCGTCAACGTTTTAGGCCGTGCGGCCAGTAGCCACGCCCGCAGGCTGTCGGGCTCGACGCTTAAATGATTTTCTTTCATTTCCGTATTTTTGTTGCAAAGATACACAATTCATCATGAAAAAGTCATTTGTCTACTTCAAAAATACAGAAAACCAGGGGAAAATAGGCATCAAGCCATGTTCTTGAGTTGCGGCACTAGAAAAAGGCATTCGCTTTTCCAAGCGAATGCCTTTTCCCTTAAACAAAAAGACTTACATCGTCATTCTTGTCCGAAAGGATAGTTCTTGCTCTGCAAAGAAAGTGTGAACTCTTCTCCGTCGGCATTGGTCATCTTGATGTATGACGGATTCTTCAAGTTATCCGTTTCCAAGGTGTAGGTCTGGCTCTTTCCCAACTTGTCATCATCCAAGTCTTCGGCTGAGAGTGCCAATGGTTTGCCGCTGGTTGCATCATATTTCAACTTGGTGAACATCCTGATACAAGGCGCGAGCCACTCGCCGCAATACCTCAAATAATAAGCGCCGTTAAAACCTTCTTTCTCGCTCACACGAGTGAACTCTATCTGCTCTTTGCCTATCAGTTTATATTCAATGATATAATGATGGAGATAACCATTGAAAATGCTCAGGCCAAAGGTGTTGGACCTCGAATAGGTTCCGAAGTAGGCATATTGTATGGCAGTTGTTTGGTCAACCTCCTCCTTGCACTCGTATGAATACTCTTTCCATATTGCGGCATTGGCAGCGCTCATGCCTTCACCGTCCAGGAACCACACGCTCTTGACCAATTGCTTGTTCAAGTCTTCTGCCAAACAATGCAGTACGACATTGGCATCCGATGCTTCCTGATATTGCTGTGCATTGGGCGAGTAGACGAACTTCTCAATCTTTCTGTCCTTTATCGTAATCGGGCGATAGAGCTGATAGCCTTCCGGAGTAACGATATAAGGAGCCCTGACAGTCTGCGGCACGCCTTTTTCGTCAACTACCGTAAAGGAAATCATACGATAGGGGGAGTTTGGCACAGCCTGTATCGTATCCTTACCGTCAATGACCAGCGCCAAGTTCGCCGCAATCATGTCTTTCTCAATGGCTTGGATTTGATTTAAGTATGTGTCAACGTCTGTTCCTGCAGGCATGGGAACCATCACTATGGTAGCATTGGTTTTCTTGCCCGACAAGACGATGCGCTCTGGCGTTGCGCTCATGATGCGGAACTCCAGGTCTCCGCCAAAGCCAGCGCCATTAGTCCCGATATTATCGGGGTTGACGGGGTCTGAGAAATAATGGAGTACGTTGTTGTATTCATCGAACGAGAGGATTACACCCGCACTCTGCTCCATTTTGTAATGGCTGGTTGCTTGGGTGTAGACACCACCATTTTTGATTCTCTCCGTTGCTGCCGTCACCGTATTGTCACGGTTGAATTTCAACCATAGGTTATATCCGCCATAGCTCACCGAGCCATAGTAATACATGAGCCACCCGTTAGGTGCAGACTGCAGGATTTCATTGCTTTGCCTTGCTGCCTCAGTGTAACGCTCTGATGCAGACTTGTCGAAAAGGTCTTCAACCTCGTTCGTGCACGATGTATATACGAGACCAAGCGTACATAGCATCAATATACTTACTATTTTTTTCATATTATTGTCTTATTACAATTATTTTTGAGGAAGATTGCGCAAATCCAGCGTTGAAACTTCTGAGGAACGACGCAGGACGATTTTACGGAGCTTGTCCATGTCTATTTTCCAAGTGCCCTCAAAGTACTCTTTCACTAATTTCAGCTTTTGCTGCATGTCTGCCTTGGCTGTCTTGCTACGCTTTTCCCACCAATCTTCTTTTTCATTATCGGTGTTGTTGACCAATTCGTCGGCGCGTTTTTCCAAAGCCTCCCATGCGCTGGCCTCCTTGGTGACATAGGTGGAATAGATTTCGGCGAAATCCTCGTTGTATTCAGAAGAGGCATAAGGCGTTACGAAGCCGAACGCCGGCGCGATGTTGTCTTTTACGTTCACCCAGTCGCCCGACCTGAAGTTTTCAACCGAAACAGTCCTGAACTCCTCTGGATAATTGGCTTTTTGGGTGAGGATATGGCAGAATTCATGGTGCAAGGTGTGGAAGAAATAGTAATTCAGGTCTATCGGGTCTGTTCCACGCACACCATAGGGATTGGTCACATCAATATACAGGTTGTCAATGTCCAACGAGTTCACGCCGAACATAGTGATTTTCAGACCACCTTCTGCCGTTCCCAATGTCTCTGTGCCGTCTGTCTTGTACTGTTTTGAGCCCACTAGCTGGAAGACACGGGGAGCATAGGTCTTGATGAAGGTCGGGTCGCCATTCATCAATTCCACATAGGCGTCTACCCAGATATGCTTCAGCAATATAGCCATTGCCTTTACTTTTTCAGGGGTGGGCGGCACCACGTTGTAGGAGTTGTTGGTCTCGTTATCCTTATAACGATAGATAAAGCTGATGTTATAGGGTATTGTATATTTTTCTAATATCCATTGCTCAAATTCATTACGCTGCCGTTGAGTTGTATCAAAAATACTTTCACCGCTTGGCGCATCGTCGCTACATGACCAAAATGTCAATGCGACCAGGAACAGCATTAAAATTCTTAAATGTTTCATATTCTTTTGTTTTTTAAATATTCAGTTTATTATTTTCAGCGAGGATTTGCCGCAACACCTGCATTCACGACAGCTGTCGGAATCTGGATGGCACCACGCAAGTCGCCTGGTACAAAGACTTCCGGGTCGCCTTCCTTTGGCCTGGGGTTGTTTGAATGAGGATGGCTGTAAGTAATGCCATAGCGCTTGATGTCATTAAAGCGCAGACCTGTATGGAGGGTCTCAATGCGGCGCATGTGCAAAATCAAGTTGACAATACTCTCTTGAATAGAGCCATCCGCATCGATGGTAAAGCCCTGCGGGGTCAGCTTTTTACGGGTAGAGCGTTGCAAGTCGCCTTCTGGAATTGTCTCCGCATACCCCAAACTTTCCATGAATTTAACAATGCTACTTCCCGATAATATAGGATAATAGCGACTGGCTGTATTACAAGTTGTTGACAACCAGTACTGCATGTCTTTAATTGCATTTATAGAGTCATTTTTCAAAGCATAGGCCTCTGCACGAACCAGCAGGGTCTCCCCAGAGGTGAACGGAACCTCTACGATATGTGGGTATCCTGTTCTTCCCACCTTGTCGACGTATTCAAAGAACTCTGTTATACGTGGGAAACGCGCCTGGGTAGTAGAGCCGTATTGCTTGGCAGACAAGAGCAAGGCCGTATTGCTTGTACCGGATCCCCAGATGCTTTTGGCATTTAATGTTTCATAGCCTGAAATCACATTATAGCTATGTGCATAGCGGCTATAGGGACTGGTATAGAGCGAACGTCCATAGATGGAGTATGCCGTCTGCAACATGAAGTTGGATGCTTCTCCGGATTTGACGAACTCGTTGGCCAAGTCAACTGCGCCTAATGAGGAATACTGACTCCATTTACGCAAGACCGGTGTCGGGTCGCTACCGATGGCTTTTGTCGCATACTCGATAGCCTTGTCAAAGTTCAGGTAAAACAGGTTGAAACGTGCGGCAAATGCGTAAGCTGCCCTGTAATTAAAGTGAAATTTGGGTTGTGTCATGTGCGTTTCTGAAAGTATCGGAAGCGCAGCTTCAATATCCTCATTGATATTGTTATAAAGTTCCGCCAAAGTTCCACGTTCAAAATATTCGACTCCGGCTACTTTAGGATAAGGCAAGCCTAAATATTCTGGATGGCTTGGGTTATACGCCATGCAGAAGACGTTAGCCAGGCGGAACATCGCCCAGGCGCGGCACAGCAGGGCTTCTGCGCGAAGGCCATTCACCTGCTCCAGGCTTGCACCTTCCGCCAAGAACTGGTCGATGGCCTCCAAGGCGATGTTGGCTGCTGCGACGGCACTATAATTGTCACTCCATAAAGAACGGGGATCATCATTGCCTTCGCTGGTTACATCTTTCCACATGTACACTTGCTCTTGGTTAGGCTGTGTATCGTAGGAGATGCCATTAAAAGTAACGTTGTCTGAAGCATATTCGTGCACAAAAGCATTAGAGTGTGTGCCATAGGCGGACGACAGGAACTTGGCAACTTTGTCCAAGCTGTTCAACTCTGCGCGGTCATCAGGAAGCCTGTCCAGGAAATCATTACATGAGGTCAGAGCCAGACAGATTCCTGCTAGAAATAATATTAATTTATTGCTCTTCATTTTCATTTCTTTTTATCAAATTAATAAAATAATTACAAACCAAGTCTTAGCGTGAACGTAAACTGGCGCGCCATCGGTGTTGCCACACCGCCTGAGTTGAAGAACTCCGGGTCTTGGCCGTTCAGTTTCTTGTCGCTATAAATCAAGAAGAGATTCGTCGCCTGCAATTTTGCACTTGCGCTGGTCAGCCCGATGGTGTTGATCCATTTCTTGGGGAAATCATAGCCCAAGGAAACTTCTTTCAGACGAATGAAGTCGCCTTTTGCCACACGCACGGTAGAACGGTTATAGGCATTGTATGCATAGCTGATATAGCTGTCTTGCTGCAACAAGCGGAGGTCGGCTATTACGGGGATGTTGGTGATTGCCTCGTCGCCGGCCACAACCCAACGGTTCTTGAATTCCTTCGGCATGGCAGAAAGGTCGCTATAGGAGGAATAGAACGCAGGGTCCAAACGAACGACATTGCCGAAGGCATATGTCATGAACACGTTCAGGTGCCAGTTCTTGTAGGTCAAAGAGTTGCCCAAAGAACCTGTGATGGGAGGATCTGTCGGCCCCTCGTACTTCAGATAGTCAATGTTGTTGGACTGGAAGTAGATGTCGCTGACCGTCAACTCACCATTTTCATTGATGAATGTAGGCAAACCTTTCTCATTCAGCCCTTGGAAGTCCATTGAGAACAGCGAGCGGTAAGGATAACCTTCCATCGTGAATCCACCGCCCCAGATCAAGTCGATTACTCGCGTTCTCGTCTTAAGGTCTGTTACTTTGGTGTTCGTGTGTGAGAAGATAAAGTCTGTGTTCCATTGGAAGTCTTTGGTCACAATGTTCTTGGTCGAGATGGAGAGTTCTTCACCATTGGACTTCATGCTTGCGACATTCATTTGTTTTGCGATGTCACCGCTGTCCGTGCCCGTCCCATAGTGCATACCGATCAAGTCATAGTTGTTTCGCGTATACCAGTCGAATGCCACGTTGATGCGATTGGCCAAGAACCCTAAGTCAAGTCCGATGTTCAACTCATGTTTCTTTTCGTAGGTCAAGAATGGGTTCGCCGGCCTTGACACGCCGATATATGTCTCTTGGTCTGCGGAATTTGGGCGCCAAGTCACACTTGAATAATAGATTGTTGTAGCATTGGTTACTGCGGGTTTGTCACCAGTAAGAGAATATGATGCTTTCAGCGTCGCATGTGACAATTTGTTGTTAAAAGTCTTGTGGAACCAAGGCTCTTCGTGCGCGTTCCATGCTGCGGAGATGTTCCATGTCGGCAACCAACGTGCTGAGGTGGCTTTACCCAGACGGTTTGAGCCTTCATAGCGCATTGTGCCGTTTACGGTATAGCGACCTTTCCAAGAATAGGTTGCCGTACCAAAGAATGCCACGTCACGACCGTAAGTGTATGTCAGATAGTAATAAGGAGAACCTTCTTCGTCGGATTGTTTAAAGTAGTGGTAGTCGTAATTTGAGATGTTGCCGAAATCATACAAGTGACCAACACCGGTAAAGAAAGTACGGCCGCGGTCTGTACTTGAGACTTCCATACCTCCGAATGCATTGACGATGTGGTCTTCGTTATACACGTCATTGTAGTTTGCCGTAGCACGGAAGTCCCATGAGTTCATCCTGTATTTCGTCTCACGATAGAAGCCTCCTTCCGGCAATACAGAGAATGGCAATGAGTTTGGGACATCTGGGTCTATATACAACCATGAGTTGGCGTCACGGATGGTGGCATCGTCCATCGCACGGAATGCCATGGCCTGGTTTGAATACTCGGTCACGTTATGCGCCTGGGTTGTAGTAGAATACTTGTATGAGCCAAGCAAAGACACTTCCACTTTCCGGATAGGCTTGATCTTCAACTCACCTTGGAACTTCAAGTCAATAACGTCCAAGTTCATGTAGTTGTTGTCCAACTCATGGTGAATGTTGAACGGAGAGTAGTTGCGACGATAAAACTCCTGAGGGTCAAGTGTACGCGACGTATTCAAGGCATAGGAATAAGGGTTGATGTCGAAGTTACGGCCGGCATCACCCGTTACCACGTTCACGCTCTGTCCCAGGGTTCCGGGGGCGCGCTGCTTACGGTATGCGCCGTTGCCGATAAGGTTCAATGACACGTATTTGTTGATGTTATAGTTTGCGTTAACATTCATGGTATAACGCTTCACCTTGCTCTGCTTTGTCCAGCCCGGGTCATCCATGAAGCTGAAGGAAGTATAGTATTGTGCCTTATCCGTACCACTTGCCATGCTAATAGAGTGGTTCATCGAGATGGCATTGCTGAAAAGCTCCTGGAACCAGTTTGTGTTGCGCATCTCTGCCGATTGCAGATATGCCGCCTGTGCCTCAGGTGTGTTGGCCAGGCCAAATTGCCCGTTGCTCTTGTCGTACTCATTCATCAAATGGTACATCTTGCCATATACACCGCTTGATGAGCTGCGGAACGTACGGCCGAAAGAAATCAGGCCGGCAGCTTCCAGCTCTTTGTAGACAGCCATCTGGTCTTGGGAGTTCATGATGTTGAATTGGCTATAGCTTGGGCGGAGGCGCATGGTGAACTCACCTGTATAATTGATGCGAGACTGCCCTGACTTACCCTTTTTAGTGGTCACAACAACCACACCAGACATGGCGCGCGCACCATAAATGGAAGTTGCTGAACCGTCCTTCAATATCTGGAAGCTTTCAATGTCATCGGCATTCAGTCCTGCGATAGCGTTAGAAATCAACGTCTCTGCGTCACCAGAGGACAAGGCGTCGGCACTGACTTCTGTCACGTCTTCCATGATAACACCGTCAACCACCCATAACGGACGGGAGCTGCCATAGATGGAAGTCGCACCACGGACACGGATTTTCGGGGCTGTACCAAATGTTCCTGAGACGTTCTGCACAGAGACACCGGCTACACGTCCTTCCAAAGAACGGGAGACGTCGGCCACACCGTCCAATTTCGCCTTTGAGGCATCGACTTTCGTCGTGGCGCCTGTAAACAGGCGCTTGTCCATCTTTTGCATACCTGTAACAACGACTTCTTTAAGCATCTTGTCGTCTGAACGCATCACAATGCGCATGCCGTTGGAAGGTGTTACAACTTGTTCTACACAACCGATGTAGCTCACCACCAGCTTTTTGCCTGATGGCACCTCGATTGTGAAATTACCGTCAATGTCAGTTACAGTGGCGATGGTAGTACCTTGTACTTTGATGGTTGCGCCAATTGCAGGCTCATCGTCACCCTCTGTCACTACGGTTCCAGAGATTTTTGTCTGACCCAAGACCATTCCCGTGAATAGGAACAACAAGGTCAATGACATCAATAATCTTTTCTTCATAAATTTAATCATTAATTAAATTACACATACAATAGTTTTTTATTTCATTTCGCAAATTTAGTTTAATTTTTCTATTATTTTAAAAAAAAGCATTTTTTTTATTATAAAAAAAGCATTTTTCTTTAAAATTCGTAGTTTTAAAGCACCTGTTGAAGAAAAATGGACTTTGGGCTATGGATTCCTACTATCTATCAAGCAAAAACGGCAGACCCGGATGGTAAAGACGGCTGCTGCACAGTTCTTTACTCATCTTGCTTCGAACTTCCCCTTGATTGCCTAAGTCACCATCACTAATTATAAACCTACTTTCTTTAATTTACAAGCCTACAAGACCGAATTTAAACCCCGTCAGTCTCTGTTTGCCTTTTTACGCTCGTTATGGTCGAGGATGATTTTACGCATACGCATGTTTTTAGGCGTGACTTCGACCAGCTCATCGGTCTTGATGTATTCCAAGCACTCCTCAAGACTCATGACGGTCTTGGGGATTACGCGCGCCTTCTCATCGCTTCCGCTGGCACGCACATTGGTCAATTGCTTCGCCTTTGTAACGTTGATGACAAGGTCGTTGTCATGGACGTGCTCGCCGACCACCTGACCGGCATAGACCTCTTCGCCTGGATCGATGAAAAACTTACCGCGGTCTTGCAGTTTATCAATGGAATAGGCATAGGCAGTGCCTGTCTCCATGACAATCATTGAGCCATAGACACGACGCACAATGTCGCCTTTGTAAGGCTGATAGTCCTTGAAGCGATGCGCCATGATGGCCTCGCCCTGGCTCGCGGTCAAGACGTTGGTGCGAAGGCCTATGATCCCGCGCGAGGGCACCTCAAACTCAATGTTCACGCGGCCGCCTTGCGACTCCATGGAAGTCAGTTCACCCTTGCGACGGGTGACCATGTCTATCATTTTTGAAGAAAATTCCTCCGGGACATTGATGGTCAACTCCTCGATGGGCTCACAATGCTGGCCGTTGACTTCCTTGTAGATTACCTGGGGTTGCCCGACCTGCAGCTCATAGCCCTCCCTGCGCATCGTCTCAATCAACACCGAGAGGTGCAGCACGCCGCGGCCGCTGACAATCCATTTGTCCGTACTTCCTTCAAATTGTTCTATCCGTAAGGCCAAATTCTTCTCCAACTCCTTTTGCAGGCGCTCATTGATGTGCCGCGAGGTGACGAACTTGCCTTCCTTGCCAAAAAACGGCGAGTCGTTGATGGTAAAGAGCATACTCATGGTCGGCTCATCAATGGCAATCGGAGGCAACGGCTCAGGATTCTCGGCATCACAAATGGTGTCTCCTATCTCGAAATTTTCGAGCCCGATGATGGCACAGATGTCCCCACAGTTTGCAAGCTGCGTCTTCACATGCCCCATCCCCTCAAAAACATGCAGCTCTTTGATGCGTGTCCTCTCGCGACTCCCGTCCCGATGCGCCACTACGACGTTCATGCCTTCGGACAACGTGCCCCGATGGATGCGGCCTACGGCGATGCGACCTGTATAACTGGAATAGTCCAACGAGGTGATTAGCATCTGAGGCGTCCCTTCGATGACGTGCGGCCTGGGGATGGCTTCCACGATTTTATCGAGCAAGAAAGTAATGTCCGCAGCCGGCGCCTGCCAGTCTTCACTCATCCATCCGTTCTTTGCAGAACCGTAAACTACGGGAAAATCAAGCTGTTCTTCGGTGGCATTGAGCGAAAACATCAAGTCAAAGACCATCTCATATACCTCTTCCGGCCGACAATTGGGCTTGTCCACCTTATTGACTACGACAATGGGCTTCAAACCGATTTGCAATGCCTTTTGCAAGACAAACCGCGTCTGTGGCATCGGCCCCTCAAAGGCATCTACCAGCAGCAAGCAGCCGTCAGCCATGTTCAACACACGCTCCACCTCACCACCGAAGTCCGAGTGCCCCGGCGTGTCAATGATGTTGATTTTGGTGCCTTTCCAGTCAATCGACACATTTTTGGAGAGGATGGTGATGCCGCGCTCACGCTCCAAGTCGTTATTGTCCAGCACTTGGTCGGCCATCTCTTTTCCTTCACGAAAAAGATTGCCAGCCATCATCATTTTGTCTACCAAAGTCGTTTTTCCATGGTCCACATGGGCTATAATTGCGATATTCCTGATGTCTTGCATAAAAATATGGACTTTTTAAATCGGCTGCAAAATTACAAAATACTTTTCAACTTTCTGGTAATCAGTGGCAAGAAAATCATCATCCAACTCTCGTTTTTTGGTTTTTCATCCCAAATTCAACCTTTTTCACGGGTACGCCATAAAGGGCGTCGTCCGCCCACCCCATTGCTGAAAGCATATTGTACAAAGCAGTTGAAAGCAAATTAAAACAAACTAAGGATGTGTTTGACAAATTAAGCGCTGCCCTGCCAATTGACCATC
>ONQK01000007.1 GCA_900319895.1 uncultured Prevotella sp.
ATTGGTTTATAATCCCAAACATTCGGAAAAGGAGGATGATAATATCAGTATGGAGAATCTGGTGGTGCCCACTGTTCCGCAGAAGCCTGACATCGTTCTTCAACTGACAAAAGACGATGTTCAGAAAGGTATGAAAATGACCTATCTTTTTGATGCGAAATATCGGATAGAGGGGAAAGACTCACATGGTGTGGATACGCCTCCGAATGATGCCATCAATCAAATGCACCGCTATCGCGATGCGATATATTACAAGGATTATTCGTCGGACGCGTTGAAAAAAGAGGTGATTGGCGGTTATATCCTGTTCCCGGGAGACGGTCGCAAGGCAGATGTGGAAGTAGCGAAATTCTATAAAACCATTCAGGAAGTGAATATTGGGGCGTTTCCTTTGCGACCGAAAGATGATAGGAACCGTCAGTTGCTGGTGGAATTCATTACTTCATTGATTGGTAAGGCTTCTGAAAAGATTCTTGATGACACTATACCCCAGAAAGGTTTGTATTATTCGACTGAAGAGCCGAAAAAAGCTGAATATATGATTCTCACTTTGGATACTGAAGTGAATGCAGAGGTTGACGCCATCTTAAATGGAACTGCAAACATGATTATCATGGGACGTAAGGGAATGGATGAAACGAAAGATATTCAGGCCGTTCGGTATATTGCGCCTATCGTCCCGGGAGGTTATATTAGAGGATTTTATAAGGTGGTAAGGGCAAATCTTGCTCATATCGATGATGCAGCCTATCCTGTCCGCATTAAGTTTGATGTCAGTGAATGGCAACCATTGGATCGGCCTGCAAAGTTTGGAATGGCAAAGGCTGCCTATCGCGGTTTTTGCAAATCTCGTGATGATTTTTTCAAACTATGCAAAGAACAGGCGGTAATCTGATATGCAATGGATAAAAGCTTTTTAAATAGAAATTAAGAAACAAATGAACGAGAACAAACTGATACTCTATAAGGACGATGAGGGCAAGGTGAACGTCAACGTGCGCTTTGCCGATGAGGATGTGTGGCTGACAAGAGAGAATCTCGCGGAGATTTATGCGACCACCCCACAGAACATCAGCATTCATGTCGGCAACATCTACCAAGATCAGGAACTGAGCGAAGAGGGAACTCGAAAGAAATTCTTTCTTGTTCGTCAAGAGGGCAAGCGGCAGGTGCAGAGAGAGATTGACCATTACAATCTGGACATGATTATTGCCCTTGGTTACCGTGTGCAGTCACCGATTGCCGTGCGCTTCCGCCGTTGGGCTACTCAGCGGTTGCATGAATATATCCTAAAAGGGTTCACTATGGATGATGAACGACTGAAGCAAGGCGGCAATCGTTATTTTCGGGAGCTGTTGCAGCGTATTCGCGACATTCGGAGCAGTGAGCGAAACTTTTATCAGCAAGTGACTGACATCTACGCCACATCCACAGACTACGACCCTCGTGCGAAGATAACAAAACTGTTCTTTGCCACGGTGCAGAACAAAATGCACTATGCCGTTCACGAGCATACGGCAGCAGAACTTATCTATGAACGGGTGGATAATGAAAAGCCTTTTGTGGGGATGACGAATTTCAAGGGGCATTATGTAACTCGCGAAGATGTGAAGATAGCCAAGAATTACCTGACGGAATTGGAGCTTCAGCGACTGAACCTGCTCACTTCGCAGTTCCTTGACTATGCAGAGTTTCAGGCTTTGGAGCAGACTCCTATGACTATGGCCGATTGGATAGTCGCCCTCGACAATCAAATTCTTCAGCTGCGCAAGAACATTTTGGAAGGTAGCGGAACGATTTCCCACCAAGAAGCCATTGAAAAGGCTGAGCGAGAGTTTGAAATCTACCGTGAAAGAGAAATGCGGATGTTGGAAAGCGATTTTGATAGGGCTGTAAAGCAATTAAAAGATATTCAGGGCAATGCCGAAAAGAAAAACACAATAGATAATTGATTTTATGGATAAACTCTCTACAGAACAACCTCACGCAACGATGGCGGCGATTCGGTCGAAGGACACGAAGCCGGAGTGGATTGTGCGGCGTGGGCTGTGGGGTAGGGGATTTCGCTATCGGCTGAACCACAAACGGTTGCCGGGGCATCCTGACTTGGTGTTGCGGAAATACAGGACATGCATTTTCGTGAACGGGTGTTTTTGGCACGGACACCACGTTCATTTACCATTTGACGATTTACCATTTACAATTGAAAATTCGGCGTGTTGCAAGATTCCGAAGACGAATCGGACGTTTTGGGTGGCGAAAATCCGTCGGAATCAGGAACGCGACCTCGCGACGCAGCAGCAATTGGCGCGGATGGGCTGGCACTGCATCACGGTTTGGGAGTGTGAACTAACTCCGAAACGGCGCGAACAGACGCTCGACTCGCTGGCGTTCACGCTGAACCGAATATGGCTACAAGATCGCGGTATAAAAGCAATTTCCTACCCAAATCTCGAGGAAGAGGACATACAGAAAACTATGGCTGCGGAGCCAATGAAATGAGATTTCCCGTCTACATAGCCACGGACTGTTCTAGCACACAAACGGAAAACGCCGACTGAAAACAAGTTTTCGTCGGCGTTTTCCGTTTGTGTGTGATCCCGTTGGGATTCAAACCCAAGACCTTCAGAACCGGAATCTGACGCTCTATTCAGCTAAGCTACGGGACCTTTTCGGGGGGCAAAATTACACATTTTTGTTGATTTATGCAAAATCTTTGCCGTTTTTATTTGTCGTTTTCCATCAAGCCAGGTCAAGTTTGAGGGTTTTACAGAGTTTTTCGACCATCGGGTTCGCCTTTTTCAGTTCTTCAAGACACTGTTGCGGCGTGAGTATCGGCTTCAGTTCACTTTGCTCTGCCAGTCGCAAGTTGAGGCTAAGCTCCTTGTTGGCCAACCCCTTCGACAGCGTAAGCTGAATCCGCTCCTTGACGGCATTCAGCTCGTCGTACAGCTGTTGATTGCTGCAAACGACTTCCACATGGGGGAATTGCGTGATTTGCGGAGTGATGTTCTTCATCCTCATCCCCAAGACCTTATATTCAGGGTTGCTGGTCATCCTGTTGCACATGCCCAGCCATTGTGCCATCAGTTGTTCTTGCGAGAAATTCTCTTGTTGCGCCACTTGCTGCCCCCCTGTTGTCAGAGGCTCGGCAACAGGAGGATCCACCTTTTGTGGTGTTTCCTGTGATTTGAACGAGGGTCCCAGTGCACCTATCTTCAGGCGACGGACAGCTGCGAGTTGTCCGCTGCCAGCAAATGTTTTTGTCGAAGGCGTGTTGATTGCTTCCACATTTGCAGCCGCCTTCGCTTTTTCTGCTGATGTAGGGAGTTTCACCGACTCAGTCCCAGCCACCTGCGATGCTGGTTTAGACTGAGTGCTTGCAATCAGTTGCTTGAACAGGGTTTTCAATCTACCGGGGCGACGCCCCGCGCCAGCCGCATCATCGTCGGCTTGTGTGATTTGTGCGATTTGGATAAGTGTCAGTTCCACCAGCAGCCGTTTGTTAGAGCTTTGGCGATAGCTAACGTCGCACTGGTTGATGAGTTTCAGGGCTGCATACAGGAATTTCGAGTCACATTTTTGGGCTTGTTCCTGATAGGCTTGACGCTGTTTGTCGCTCACCTCCAGCAGCGGCAGCGTCTTCGGGTCTTTTGCCATCATCACGTTGCGCACATGCTTGCCCATGCCGTTGATCAGATTTCCTCCGTCGAATCCTCTCGAGAGTATGTCGTTCAAACAGAGCATCACGTCTGCGACACGGTTTTCCAGCGACAGGTCTATGATCTTGAAATAATTCTCGGCATCCAGGACATTCAGGTCCTCAATGACCTTGGCATAGGTGACGTCGCCCTGGCAAAAGCTCACTGCCTGGTCGAAGACCGACAAGGCGTCGCGCATGCCGCCGTCGGCTTTCTCGGCGATGACATTCAGCGCTTCCTCCTCATAAGCCACTCCCTCCTTTTCCGCCACCATTTTCAGGTGGTTGACGATGTTCTGGACGCTCATCCGCTCAAAGTCATAGATTTGGCAGCGGCTGATGATGGTGGGCAGTATTTTATGTTTCTCAGTGGTCGCCAATACGAAGATCACATGTGCAGGCGGCTCTTCGAGTGTCTTGAGGAAGGCGTTGAAGGCTGCCGTTGACAGCATGTGCACCTCGTCGATGATAAACACTTTGTATTTGCCCACCTGCGGGGGGATGTAGGTTTGCTCCATCAGCGTCTTGATGTGCTCCACGCCATTGTTGCTGGCTGCGTCAAGCTCAAAGATGTTGTATGACCGCTGTTCGTTGAAGGACTGGCAACTCTCACATTCGTTACAAGCTTCTCCTTCCTGGGTCGGATGCTGGCAGTTGATGGCTTTGGCGAAAATGCGGGCGCATGTGGTCTTTCCCACGCCTCGGGGGCCGCAGAAAAGGTAGGCATGTGCCAATTTCCCGCTCTTGACCGCATTTTTGAGCGTCGTGGTCAAGGCTGTCTGCCCTACTACCGTGTCGAAGCTCATCGGACGGTATTTCCTTGCCGACACAATGTATTCTTCCATATTCGTTGATTTTAATTATTCCTATTTTATTTGAGAGGCAAAGTTAAGTAAAATTATCGAAACAGAGAAAAATGGAGGCAGATATTTCAAGGCCAAAAAGGTGCCGTCAAACGACAACACCTTATATTTTCTACAACATGATGGAGTTCTCCGCTCTCCACCAATGCCTATTTCACCTCTGCCTCGGAAATCGCCTTCCCGCTGCCCCATGCCTCGCCGACCTTTTCGCCCACGACACGGTAGATGTTTTTTGAAGAGTCAAAAATGACGGGCTGCAGCTTGTCGAGGTCGACTTTCCCCTCTTCGTCCAGGATTTTCCGGTCTGCGCTCATGTTTACGACCTCGCCCACCACGCGCGCGCCGCCCTTGCCGTCTTCGTCGAACTCAACGACCCGGCATTCGAGCGTCAGCGGATACTCATTGACAATCGGGGCATCCACATTGGGGCTTTTCACCACCGTAAACCCGGCTTTCTGCACCTTGTCGGGCACATCGTAAGCCGATACCATCCCGAAATAATCGCTCTGTTTGATATTCTCTTTACCAGCGAAACTGATGGTAAAGGCCTTTTTCTGCCGGATATTTTCCGTCGTTTTGTGGGCAGAGAGCTCAAAAGTGATGTGGCGCGGGCCGCACTGCCCTCCCCAGGCTGCCATCATCACATCAGGATTGCCCATCTCATCATAAGTGGCGATCATGATGGCAGGCAGCGGCGTGATGACCATCTTCGACGAAAAATTCACACGGTCTGCCACCTCTTTCACCTCTGTCTTTGGTTCTGGATTCGTGTTCTTCTCATTCTCCTTGGCACCGTCCGAGCCCGCACATGATGCCAGAAACAGCACGCCCGAGAGCAGGAATGCCTTCATTTTCAGGTTTTCTTTCATTTTAGTCTGACTTTTTTAAAAAAACAATTTATTCAACCACAAAGATATAAAATAATCGGACACCACATTACAATTTTCCCACGAAAAATGAAAATACCGACAAAGCATTTTGTCGTTTCACAGATATTGACTATCTTTGTCAGTGCTTCATGCAAGCACACGAAGTACCGACCGTCAAGGCGCAACTCGGAAATACGGCATGAACCCTTTATGTGAAAATTATTTAACAATACCCGTCATGAAAAGTATCAGTTTAGACATCAGCAAAGCTCATTCATTCCTCCCCCAAGACACACTGCAAGCACGGATGCCCGAAGTCAAGCACGCACACCAGTCGCTGGAAAACGCGACCTGCCAGGGCAACGACTACTTGGGATGGCTGCACCTGCCAACTTCCATCAGCAACACATTCCTCGACGAGATACAAGCCACGGCAGACCTCCTGCGCTCCGAATGCCAAGTCATCGTCATAGCAGGCATCGGAGGAAGCTATCTTGGCGCAAAGGCCATCATCGCCGCACTGGAAAACAACTTCGAGTGGCTCGTCGGCCACACCCGAGAGAAACCCGTCATCCTGTTCGCCGGCAACAACATCAGCGAAGACTATCTCGCAGAACTCACCGACTACCTGAAAGACAAGCGCTTCGGCATCATCAACATCTCAAAGAGTGGGACAACCACCGAGACGGCGCTCACCTTCCGGCTGCTCAAGAGGCAATGTGAAGAACAGCGGGGGAAAGAGGAGGCGCGGCGCGTCATCGTGGCCATAACCGATGCCGTAAAGGGCGCGGCACGGACTTGTGCCTGCAAAGAAGGCTACAAGAGCTTCGTCATCCCCGACAACGTCGGCGGAAGATTCTCAGTGCTCACGCCCGTGGGCCTGCTGCCCATAGCCTGCGCAGGGTTCGACATCAAGGAACTGGTCAACGGGGCCCAGAACATGGAACACCAGACCTCCATTGAAGTGCCTTTCGAGAAAAACCTGGCGCAACAATACGCCGCCATCCGCCTGGCACTCTATCAGCAATTGGGCAAGAAGATCGAAGTAATGGTCAACTATCAGCCAAAGCTGCACTTCATGGCAGAATGGTGGAAGCAACTCTATGGAGAGAGCGAAGGCAAAGAGAACAAAGGGCTCTTCCCGGCCGCCGTCGACTTCACCACAGACCTCCACTCCATGGGACAATGGATCCAGGAGGGCGAAAGGACAATCTTCGAAACCGTCATCAGCGTCGAGCAGCCCAGCCACACGCTCCTCTTCCCACAAGACGAAGAGAACCTCGACGGGCTCAACTTCCTGGCAGGGAGACGAATTGACGAGGTCAACAAAATGGCGGAACTGGGGACACGACTCGCACACATCGACGGAGGAGTGCCCAACATACGCATATCCATACCCGCGCTCAACGAGTTCTACATCGGACAGCTCGTCTACTTCTTCGAACTCGCCTGCGGCATCAGCGGCTGCATGCTCGGGGTCAACCCCTTCAACCAGCCTGGCGTGGAAGCCTACAAGAACAACATGTTCGCACTGCTCCAAAAGCCGGGATATGAGCAAGAAAGCGCCGCCATCAAAGAAAGGCTCGAAAAAGAAAAGCGAGAATAGCGCACACACCATAAAAACAATCAGAATATGTCAACAGAGAAAAAACTCCGACGATCAAAAGACCAGAAAATCGCGGGCGTATGCGGAGGCATTGCCAAATACCTGAACTTGGACCCGACGCTCGTGCGGGTGGTCTACCTGCTCCTGTCGCTCTTCAGCGCAGGCTTCTCTGGGACGTTCATTTACCTGCTCATGTGGCTGATACTGCCCGAGGAACAAGCATAAGCCGTCTGCACAAACATCAGCCAATACAAACGCATGAACGAGAAAATCAACCACTGTCTCGCCACCAACGGTTTCCAACAGTTCACACCCAAAGCCGTGCTGTTCGACATGGACGGCATCCTGGTCGACTCCATGCACCGGCACGCACGCTGCTGGAAAGAAGCCATGCAAAGGTTCGGGCTGAGCATCAGCGAACAAGAGGTGTTTGAGCGAGAGGGGATGCGCGGCGTGGAAATCATACAGGACCTGACAAGACAACAGCTAGGGCACGCCGTCGGCGAACAAGAGGCGCAAAGCATGTACGACGAGAAGACCAGGCTCTTCCTGGCAGAAGGCAAGGTGCCAACCATGACGGGAGCAAGCAGCGTATTGCAAGCAGCCAAGGCCTGCGGGATGAAAATCGTAGTCGTAACGGGAAGCGGGCAACGAACATTGCTCGCCGACTTGCAGCACCGTTTCCCCGGCCTCATCGACCCCGGCCTCATCGTGTCCAGCTTTGATGTCAGCCGAGGGAAACCCCACCCAGAACCCTACCTCAAAGGACTGCAAAAGGCAGGTGTGGAGCCTTTCGAGGCAATCGTCGTAGAAAATGCACCGCTGGGCGTGCGCGCGGCAGTCGCGGCGAAAATCATGACCGTCGGTGTCAACACAGGGCCTCTGCCACGGCAGATGCTCATCGACGAGGGGGCAACATTCGTATTCGACACCATGGATGAACTGGCAGACCATGGTCTGCTATGGCACAGGTAAGGCTACCCGACAAAGTCCGGCGTCAGCCTTTCAGCGCATGTTCGACAAGGTTGGTCAGCTCCACAAACTCAGCCACGGTCAGCTGCTCGGGGCGGCGCGTCAGCATGTCGGCCATCGCCTCGTCAGCAAAGAGAGGGCTCTCAGGGGGCAAAAGCTGGCGGAGGCTTACCCGCAACATCTTGCGGCGCTGATTGAACACCGCTTTCACCACACGGCGGAACAGCCCCTCGTCGCAGCCCAAGTCCGTGACATGGTTGCGACGCATGCGTATCACCGCGCTTTTCACCTTGGGAGGAGGATTGAACACATGCTCGTCGACGGTGAACAGATACTCCACGTCATACCAAGCCTGAATCAGGACGCTCAGGATGCCGTAGGCCTTGTTGCCTGGCGAAGAGGCGATGCGCTGGGCCACCTCCCGCTGTATCATGCCCGTGCAGCAGGGGATGAGCGACTTGTTGTCCAGCATCTTGAAGAAAATCTGCGACGAGATGTCGTAAGGGTAATTACCCGTGAGCACAAACTCGCCGCCGCCGAAGAGCGTCGCCAGGTCCATGCGCAGGAAGTCGCCCGAGACCACCCGACTGCCCAGTTGCGGGAAATGGCCGTTCAGGTAGGCCACCGACTCGCCGTCAATCTCCACGGCCTTGAATTCACGGCCCTTCTCCATCAAATACTGCGTCAGTACGCCCATGCCAGGACCAATTTCCAGCACGGGCAAATCCGGACACGCGTCCACCGTGTCGGCAATGCGACGGGCAATGTCCAAGTCGGTCAGAAAATGCTGTCCCAACTGCTTCTTGGGTTTAACTCTGTCTCTCATCGGCTGATTCTTCTCTGATTGTCAACGCGCCGCCAACGGCAGTCAATGCCTTTCCAACAGCATCCGGGACGACCGGGAGGCAGCGGCGGACTTCATGGTTTTTAAAAACGCAAAAGTAGACATTTAAATCCTCACTGCCAAATTTTCAGGATAAAATCTGACGCGCCACAACACCATGCCCGCAGCGCCGCC
>ONQK01000175.1 GCA_900319895.1 uncultured Prevotella sp.
CGCGAGGCTGGCTGGGGCGCTGGCCATAGCCGCCTTGTCCGCCGTATTGCTGGTAGCCGCCGCGAGGCTGGCTGGGACGCTGGCCATAGCCGCCTTGTCCGCCGTATTGCTGGTAGCCGCCGCGAAACTGGCCGGGACGCTGGCCATAGCCGCCTTGCTGATAGTTGCCGCGCGACTGATACCCACGTTGTTCATAGCCTTGGTTCTGGAAACGTGGGCGGCTTTCACCGCCTCTGAAATTTCCGCCAAAGCCTTCTGGGCGATAGCTCTCTTCGTTACTATAGCGGCGCGGCTGCGGGTTCGAACGTGAAATTCTGATACGAGGCCGCGCACTCTTCCCCTCACGAGAGGGGAATTGCTGTTCATTACCTGGCGACTGATAGCCTTCACGGTAGCTCTCTCGTTGCTCTGCAGAACGTTGTTCATTCTGCGGCATGTTTTCCAATTCCGGATTCATGTTTTTTGATATTTTTAACTTTACATAATGGTAGTGCCTCAGTTTTCCCAACTACCAGCAACTACGTTAATTCTCTCTTTGTGTTAGGTTGTTTTGTTTTTGTTTTTTATTTCTGTCCTGTATAATTTTGGGGTGTTATCTGTAATAATTCGTTTTTGATTTCTTCACTAACATCCAACCCATTGACGAATTCATGAATGATAGCTTCGTTCATCTGCCGATTTGTCCGTGTCAACTGCTTCAAAGCTTCATACGGATTCGGATAAGCCTCACGGCGAAGAATTGTCTGAATGGCTTCTGCTACTACAGCCCATTGCCCATCAAGGTCTTCGTTTATTTTCTCTTCATTTAAAATCAATTTGCGCAAGCCTTTCAAAGTGCTTTGCAATGCGATGAGCATGTGTCCTACTGGCACGCCTATGTTTCTCAACACTGTCGAGTCGGTCAAGTCACGCTGCAAACGGCTCACGGGAAGTTTTTGCGCCAGATGTACCAACAAGGCATTGGCGATGCCCAGATTGCCTTCAGAGTTCTCAAAATCAATAGGGTTGACTTTATGGGGCATCGCACTCGAGCCAACCTCGCCGGCTTTAATCTTCTGTTTGAAGTAGTCCATCGAAATGTACATCCAGAAGTCGCGATCTAAGTCCAATAAAATGGTATTGATTCGGCGCATGGCATCCAACAGGGCGCCCAGCCAATCATAATTACTAATCTGGGTGGTGTACTTCTCACGCTCCAAGCCCAAATATTGGCTTACAAACCGAGTGCCGAAGTCCGACCAATTATACTGCGGGTAGGCCACCGTATGTGCATTAAAATTGCCCGTTGCGCCGCCAAACTTTGCCATGTGACGACAAGACTTCAACACACCCATCTGTTCTTCTAAACGATAGGCGAACACTTTTATCTCCTTGCCTAAGCGCGTGGGAGAGGCCGGCTGCCCATGGGTTCTGGCCAGCATCGAAATGTCCTTCCACTGATCCGCATACTCATTTAGCTGCCGCAACAACTCCTCCAACAGAGGTAAATAGACGACTGACAGCGCTTCTTTTATAGAAAGGGGGACTGATGTGTTATTGATGTCTTGCGAGGTCAAGCCAAAATGGACAAACTCCTTAAAACGCTCCATGCTACCAATGGCATCAAAACGTTCTTTTATAAAATATTCAACGGCTTTCACGTCGTGGTTCGTCGTTTGCTCAATCTCCTTAATCCGGCAAGCATCTCTCTCGCTGAAATCCTCATAAATCTGACGCAAACGGCCAAAAAGCGAAGTATCAAAGTCTTCCAACTGAGGCAACGGCAATTCGCACAAGGCAATGAAATATTCAATTTCCACACGGACACGGTAGCGCATCAATGCGTATTCTGAAAAATAGGGCGCCAAACTTGCGGTTTTATCATGATAGCGACCGTCGATGGGCGAAACTGCCGTTAACTCGTTCAAACTCATCCTCGTTTATTATTCTTTACATTTAGAGATTGCAAATTTACGAAAAATTTCCCAAACACTTACGGTTTTATCATAAAAGTTTATGACATTTCGGAGAAAAAGTGAAACAATTGCATAAAAAACAAGTTTTTTTGAATTTTCATACAAATTGCCATCAAAAAACAAAGGAAAAAACGCCCCTGCGGATGAACTTGGCTGGCGAGGCAGGCAGATTCGTGCGCTTGGCCGAGACAACCCTGCCGCAAACCACCTCATTTTCTCCGAATAAACAAAAGATTGATAAACACAAAAGATTTCAGAATTCTCTCTGAAATCTTTTGTGGGCGTTGACGGATTCGAACCGCCGACCCTCTGCTTGTAAGGCAGATGCTCTAAACCAGCTGAGCTAAACGCCCTCGTTGCTTCTTGAAAGCGGTTGCAAAGATATGACTTTATTTCGAACTTTCCAAATTTTTGAGCATTTTTTTTAGAAAAAAATAAAAAAAAGTCCATTTTTACACATACACCTAATATATAATATACAAGTTTCTCTATTTCAAGTGGCATTTTCAGTGTCATCGACAAGCTCAGCTACACAATATAAGAAACGGTACAAATATGCCAGGGAAACAACTTTTTCCACATTACAATTCTTTTTTTTCGCAATTCTTTTCGTACCTTTGCCACTGAAACAAAGAATTTAACAAAAACAATATGGAAAAAGTAGTGAGTGGCATCCGACCAACCGGCAATCTGCATCTGGGGAATTACTTCGGAGCCGTCAAGAGTTTTGTAAAAATGCAGGATGAATACGAATGCCTATTTTTCATCGCCGACTGGCACTCTCTTACCACACGCCCCAAGCCCGAAGATATACAACAAAGCGCCAGAACCATCCTGGCAGAATATATAGCATGCGGAATTGACCCCCAAAAAGCCCCTATTTACGTTCAAAGCGACGTAAAAGAGACATTGGAGCTGTACCTTTTCCTTAACATGAATATGTATTTGGGAGAATTGGAGCGCGTGACGACCTTTAAAGAAAAGGCAAGACAACAGCCCGACAACGTCAACGCAGGTCTCTTGACCTACCCCACGCTCATGGCAGCAGACATCCTGCAGCACCGAGCACAAAAAGTCCCGGTCGGAAAAGACCAGGAGCAAAACATGGAAATGGCGAGAAAAGCGGCCCGCCGCTTCAATCATATTTATGGAGTGGATTTTTTCCCTGAACCACAAAATTTCTATTTCAACACACAGGCGGTCAAAATACCTGGCTTGGACGGCAGTGGGAAAATGGGGAAAAGCGAGGGCAATTGCATCTACCTAAAAGACGACGACAAGACGATTACCAAAAAAGTGATGCGAGCTGTCACAGACAATGGCCCACAGGCTCCGAATAGCCCCAAACCAGAGGTCATCGAAAATTTGTTCACATTCTTAAAAGTATGCTCAAATGAGGAAACCTATCAATATTTTGACGAAAGATGGAACGACTGCACTTTGAGGTATGGAGACTTGAAAAAACAAATCGCAGAGGACGTGGTAAAGACCATTTCCCCCATACGAGAGCGCATCCTAGACTACCAGGCACAAACGGAGTTGCTCGACAGGATGGCAAAAGAAGGAGCCGAGCGAGCGCGGGAAAGTGCACAAAATACGATGAAAGAGGTGAGAAAGATCATCGGATTCAGGTAAATTGTCAAAAACGATAAAACGGCAGGATTTATCAGGACATCGTTTTTAAAAAAACGAAAATAGTACATTTAATCAAGCGTCAATTGTTTAAGTATCTCATGAGCTCGGCATTATTTTGTCGGGCTCATGGCTTTTTTAATGTCAGTTTTTACCTTCTTGTTGTCATCTCTCGGTAAGGTTCTTTCGTTCTCCGTTCAAAATTCCTTGACGGATTCAAAGTTATTGCTGTCTGACAAAAATCTGAAGGAGCTTTCAGGGCCAATGCTTCCATCGGACAGCGATGTTTAGCAACTGGCAGATTTTATTTACTATGCATGCTGTGAATACTGGAGAGATGTAAGGTTCTCGTTTCTTGTCTGCTTTTTTAAAACCACAATAAGGGAAGAGCTAATCTTTATAGGAATCATTCTCCCTCTGTTTTAGATAAAACGATGTTCGCCAAAGAGACAGCATGCTCTGTTTCTGCCCCCACAGGTCGCCAAGCAAGGATATAACTCACCTCGACACCCATCACTTTGTAGCCTTTGTCTGTCCATGTTTTCAACTTGTCTTTGCCTGAGGCAGAAAGTGCGGCAACCTTGCTACCTTGTCCGTTTAATAAAAATCCGTCTTTGTATTGTAGCTTATCGCCACTTCTGAGTTGAAGCACTGTTTCTTTGCGACTTTTAAAGAAGTCGAGCCAAACATCTCGCATATTGAGCGGTATTGATATGGATGAGTTCTCTGTAAGTGGATCTGGAATTAGATGGAGATTTCGTTTGGCACGGGTGAGTCCAACATAATATGTCCTCATATCATCTACGTCTCTGTCATCGGGAATAGCCGACATAAGATAGACGTTGTCAAATTCACGTCCCTTTGCCTTATGAATCGTACTCACAAAGATAGATTTGTCATCTGCCGCAATAAAGTCTTCGATGTTTGACTCAAAAATGTATTCGCGCAAATCACTGCGATAGTAGAATTGGTGGGTTTCTTCAAAATCAGAAAAGAAATGTTCCATCACATTCAAACAAGTACTTGAAGAATACTTATCGAGTGTACGCTGTTTGGCTGCCTGCCATTGCTCCTTTGAAATCAGTACATCACTACTTTTACCTAATTGTTTAAGGAAATAACGAACTTCAGCAAGATTGCCAAAACGGAAACCGCCCATTGATTGTGCGACAGTAGCATGCAATCCTCGCTGTCCCAATTCGTAGGCAACCTGCAATGTTTCTTCATTGGTTCGGGTGAGGATGGCTGTGGTACCTTGAGCGTTTATTTCTACATTATGGAGTGATTTCAAGGATGTTACTGTGCCTTGTTTGCCTGTTACAGAATGGATTGTGGTTCGCTTCATGCGACCAGGAATACGTTTTACGAAACGATTGGCACAATCGACTACCGATTTCGAAGAACGATAGTTGTCAGTCATTTCGTAGAGTTTTGCACCATCTTGGTTTACTAGCGACTGCATGTACTTGGAGTCAGAACCCCGGAAAGCATAGATATTTTGATCATCGTCGCCCACGGCGATGACTCGCATGTCCTCGTTCTGTTTCATGAGGGCTTGTATCAAACGGAAGTCATCTTTCCCCATGTCCTGTGCCTCGTCTATGACAAGGACGCCCTTGGAAATCTTTGACGGCTCAACTTCATTATTTTCAATCATTTCAGCTGCCTGTCGTACAACATCTTTCGCCCCATCAAGATTTCCTTGTTTTCCGATGAGGTCAAAGCTATAGGAATGGAATGTTTTGATTTCTACGAAGTGTGCTGCATTACCTACTAAACTAATGAGACGCTTCTTAAACTCGGTAGCGGCAGCACGAGAGAATGTAAGCATCAGCAGTTGCTC
>ONQK01000167.1 GCA_900319895.1 uncultured Prevotella sp.
GGCAGTCGGAGCAGCCGCAGGTAGTTGGCGATGTCGGCGCGGCTTTTTCCAATGCGCCCTGCGAGCTTTTCTTGTGTCGTGTTGCTGTTTTCCAGCAAGTGCTCGTAGGCGAGTGCCACTTCAATGGCGTTGAGGTCTTCTCGTTGGATATTTTCCACGAGTGCCATTTCCATGATGTTCTCGTCGTCAATGGTGCGGATGTAGGCTGGTATGGCGTCGAGCCCGATGAGCTGTGAGGCTCTCCATCGGCGCTCTCCGGCAATGATCTGGTACCGGTTCTCTGCAACCTGCCGCAGTGCGATAGGCAGCACAAGCCCGATTTCTTTGATGCTGGTCGCCAGTTCTTGCAGGGCCTCGGCGTCAAACTCGCGGCGCGGCTGGTTGGGGTTGGCTTCGATCTGGTCGAGGGGAACTTCCTTGAAGGTCGAGCTACCTTGTGTCTGCAGCCCACTGGTGTCGATGAGTGCGTCCACGCCCTTGCCGAAGTCGTCGAGCCCTCGCCCTAAGACGTTTTTGGCAGTTCTATTGTATTTTTTTCTTGTAGCCATATTGTTCAGATGTGTGCTGTTAGGGGTTAATTCTTTTTGTCTTTGCTGTTTTTCTTGATAATTTCTTTTGCTAGTGCGAGATAGTTCTTCGCACCGTTGGAGTCGGCATCATAGAGGATGACGGGCAGGCCGTGGCTGGGGGCTTCGCTGAGCTTGACGTTGCGCTGGATGACTGTTTTGAACACTAGTTCCTGGAAATGCCGCTTCACCTCGTCATAGATTTGGTTGGCTAGTCTGAGGCGGCTGTCGTACATGGTGAGCAGGAATCCTTCGATCTCCAGCTTCGGGTTGAGCTTGCTTTTGATGATCTTGATGGTGTTGAGCAGCTTGCTGATGCCTTCAAGTGCAAAGTATTCGCACTGCACTGGGATGACGACCGAGTCTGCCGCGGTGAGTGAGTTGACGGTGATGAGCCCGAGTGAGGGTGAGCAGTCTATCAAGATGTAGTCGTATTCGTCCTTGATGAGTTGCAGCATGTTCTTGATGACTTTTTCGCGGTCTTTCAAGTTGAGCATTTCGATTTCAGCACCAACCAGGTCAATGTGGCTGGGGATGATGTCGAGGCCTTCAATGTCGGTCGTATATATTGCATCGCGGATGTCTGCTTTGTTGATAATGCATTCATAGAGCGAACAGTCGACCTCTTTCAGGTCAACTCCGAGCCCGCTAGAGGCATTTGCCTGCGGGTCGGCATCGACTACCAACACGGTTTTTTCCAAGGTTGCCAGTGAGGCTGCCAAATTAATGGCAGATGTCGTCTTCCCAACTCCGCCTTTCTGATTTGCCAATGCAATAATTTTTGCCATGTTTGTTTCTCTCTAAAAATTGATTTCTACATAAAAAGTACCAGAGCGCAAAGTTACGAATTTTATGCGAGAAATGAATAATTTAAACCTTTTTTCGTACTTTTGCAACTGAAAGAAATCATTTTATGGAGAAAAGAAGACCTTTAATATTAGTTTCAAACGACGATGGCTACCGTTCAAAAGGTTTGCGCAGCCTGGTAGGTATGATCCATGATTTGGGCGAAATCATTGTGTGCGCGCCAGACACCGGGCGGTCGGGCTATGGCTGTGCCTTCTCGGCTGTGTCGCCATTGCAGCTGAAACGGCAGGAAGACATCGAAAGTGCCAAGGTGTGGTCGTGCAACGGAACGCCGGTGGATTGCGTGAAAATAGCGCTGGTTGAATTGTGTGGCGGACGTAAGCCTGACATGGTCGTCGGGGGCATCAATCATGGCGACAATGCTTCGGTCAATACGCATTATTCGGGGACGATGGGCGTGACAATGGAGGGGTGTATCAAACGCATTCCGTCGGTGGCATTCTCGATTTGCAATCACAGCGAGGATGCCGATTTCGGGCCTTTGCACGAATCTGTGAGGAAAATCGTTAAAAATGTACTGGAGAAACGCCTTCCTGACGGCATTTGCCTGAATGTGAACTATCCTGTTGCCGAAACCTTTAAAGGGGTGAAAATTTGCAGAATGGCGCGCGGAAACTGGGGAAACGAGATTGCAAAACAACGGCATCCCAGGGGGTACGACTATTATTGGATGGTTGGGAGCTATACCAACGAGGA
>ONQK01000124.1 GCA_900319895.1 uncultured Prevotella sp.
ATACGACGGCAGAAACATCTGTCTCATGAGCAAAAAAGAAAAAGCCGCACTCAGGCAGGAGATGGGGATGATTTTCCAGAGTGCCGCACTCTTCGACTCCTTGACCGTGCTGGAAAACGTCATGTTCCCACTCGACATGTTCTCCAACATGACACTCAGAGAGCGCACACGCCGGGCCAAAGACTGCTTGGACCGTGTCAACTTGATCGAGGCTGTAGAAAAATATCCTGGCGAAATCTCGGGCGGCATGCAAAAACGCGTCGCCATCGCCCGCGCCATCGCCCTCAACCCCCAATACCTCTTCTGCGACGAGCCCAACTCCGGACTTGACCCCAAGACCTCGCTGGTCATCGACGAACTGCTCAGCAGCATCACCAAAGAATACGGCATCACCACTGTCATCAACACCCACGACATGAACTCAGTGATGGGAATAGGCGAAAACATCCTGTTCATCTACCAAGGTAGAAAAGAATGGCAAGGCAACAAAGACCAAGTCATCAACGCCCAAAACGAGCACCTCAACGAGCTGGTCTTCGCCTCCGAGCTCTTCAAGAAAGTCAAGCAGGCAGAAATTCACGAAGAAAAACTGAGGCACTCACCTTAAAAACCACTACACCAAGAAGACAAACCTAATGAAAACTAAATAAAAAATGTCAACAATCAACAGGGTAAAATTCGGCAGCAAACTAGGCGTCATCCTGGCCACAGCAGGCTCTGCGGTCGGCCTGGGCAACATCTGGCGCTTTCCATACATAACGGGCGAGAACGGCGGCGGCGCATTCATCATCATCTACATCCTCTGCGTCCTGCTGCTTGGCATCCCCTGCATGATCAGCGAGTTCATCATCGGGCGGCGCGGAGCCTCAAATACGGCACGAGCCTACGAGAAACTCGCCGGCGGCAGCATCTGGAAATGGATTGGTTTCATGGGCGTTGTCACCGGCTTCCTGATCACAAGCTACTATGCCATCGTCTCCGGCTGGTGTTTCCACTATATTTACGCTGCTATTTCCGGGAATCTTGACGGTTCGCCCGAGGAAATCCAACAATATTTCATCAACTTCGAGACCAATGCTTGGCAGCCCATCCTTTGGGGCATATTCATTTTGATGGCGACTCATCTCATCATCATCCAAGGCATTAAAAAAGGCATCGAAAGAGCATCAAAAATACTCATGCCCACACTCTTCCTGCTGCTCATCCTCATCATAGCCGCCTCATGCATGCTGCCCAATGCAGAAAAAGGGCTCCAATTCTTGTTTAAGCCCGACTTCTCCAACCTCAACGGCGAAGTCTTTCTCAACGCATTAGGACAAGCTTTCTTCTCTTTAAGCATCGGAATGGGCTGCCTTTGCACCTACGCCTCCTATTTCAACCGACAAACCAACCTCCTCAAGTCTGCCATTCAAATTTCAATCATCGACTGCTGCGTCGCCATCCTCGCCGGCGTAATGATTTTCCCGGCAGCATTCTCCATCGGCATCAGTCCCGACAGCGGCGCCTCACTCGTATTCATCACTTTGCCCAACGTCTTTCTACAAGTTTTTGCCCCCTATCCGACCCTTGGCATCGTCATCTCCATCGCCTTTTATGCCCTGCTGACCTTAGCTGCACTCACCTCCCTTATCTCACTGCACGAGCTGTGCACCGCATTCTTACACGAAGAATTCCATATACCCCGGCGCCGCGCCGCCCTCATGGTAACCATCACAGCAACACTCATCGGGGCGCTCTGCTCGCTCTCGCTCGGCGACTGGCATTTCCTAAGCATTGCAGGCATTTCCCTGTTCGACTCCTTCGACTTCGTCACCAGCCAAATCTTGCTACCACTTGGCGGCTTATTCACCTGCCTGTTCCTGGGATGGTATGTCCCCAAGCGAATCCTCAAAGAAGAATTTACGAACCACGGCATGCTGAGAGGGCGACTTTTCAAACTCTACATGCTAAGTATCAAGTACTTGTGTCCCATCTCCATCGCCGCAATCTTCCTACATCAATTCGGAATACTCTAAACCTCGAAACACAAAACGCCTATGTTCTTAAAAGAATTCTTCTACTTTTCCAAATCAGACAGAAAAATCATACTCTTTGTCTTGTTCATAGGCATCATTGCCACGGCTGCCATTTTCGGCATCAGCTCCATAACGACCAATCGTGAAATCGAGGAAAAGACAGACACGGTTGTGCAAAAAAAGCCCATTTCATCGAGCAAAAACACCGTTCTTGAAGAATTGGAAGACGAAACACTTCCCAAGGCCGAGCGTTTTTATTTCGACCCCAATACAGCCACTGCCAACGAACTCTTTCGGCTAGGACTCACCGAATGGCAAATCAAAAACATATACAAATACCGGAAAAAAGGCGGAATTTACCGAAAACCATCCGATTTCGCCCGACTTTATGGGATGACGGTCGAGCAATTCAAGCAATTGGAACCTTTCATCCGCATAAAAGGAGATTATCGCCCTGCCTCCGAGCTCTTCAAGAACGAAGAAAAAGAGGCTAAAAACACCGTCGCGCCCCGGGACACCACGCGCTATCCCGTCAAGATTGCCGAAGGCGAACAAGTAACGCTAAACGGAGCAGACAGCACCACCCTGAAGCGGGTACCGGGCATCGGCAGCGGGTGGGCACGCCAAATTCTGGCCTACGAAAAAAGGCTGGGAGGCTTTGTCTCCGTAGAGCAATTAAGAGAAATCAACGGCTTTCCAGAAGAATGCATCAAATTCTTCAACATCCATTCGCCAAACGTTAGAAAACTCAACATCAACAAACTTACGTTGAATCAGCTGCGGCAGCATCCATACATCAATTTTTACCAAGCACGCGAAATTTGTGACTATCGAAAGCAAAAGGGAAAAATCCAGTCACTGAACGAGCTGAAATTGCTCAAGGAATTCCCGGCGGAAAAAATCGCACAACTCGAGCCCTACATTGAATATTGACCCGAGCCACCCAGCCGTTTAGCGACCAAGCCATGCCTCCGGATTCAGCTTTACCGTCTCACGGCGCAGCTGGAACTGCAAGATATGGTCGTCGCCGACAACGCCTAAAACCTGACGCGCACTCACACGCTGCCCTTTTTGCACACTGACGGAACGAAGGTTGCAATATACGGAGATGTACTTGCCGTGACGCACCATGACAATCATCGTCTCACCAAAGCGGAAGACGGCACTAACCTCGCCCTCGAAAATCGAGCGCGCCTTGCAACCGGCCTGTCCCAAGATGTTGATGCCTTTGTTGTCCAACGTCACATTTCTTAGCCCCTCGACATTGTATTGTCCATAATGGCTCACAATTTTATAGCTCCCAGTAATCGGGATGGGCAAGCGCCCCCGATTATTCTCGAAATTCCCGGTCAACTTCCGGTCAACCGACGTGAGCATTTCCATTTCCTTGCTCTCCTGCTTATGCTCAGCCACGACCTTGGCAAATTCCGCCTTGTCCTTATCAGCTTTTTTCTCCAATGCCTTGCGGTTCGATTCTGCATCACGCACCAATTTCTCGTTGCGTTCCTTTTCCTCGGCCGACTGCGCCGCCGCCTTGGCAGCCTTTGCACGTTCCTCAGCCGCCCTTGCCGCCGCTATCTTCCGCTCATTCTCACGAGCTCTTTCCTCTGCCTCCGCCCGCTTGCGCGCCAACTCTTGTTCCCTTCGCCGACGCTCTGCGGCCTCTTGTTCTGCCTTCTTTTTTGCCTCCGCGGCAGCACGCGCACGCGCCTTCGCGACTTCTTCGGCAATCAGCCTGTCGATTTGGGCATTCAACTCGGCATCCTTTTTTCGTTGTTGGGCGATGACACCCTGTATGGCCTTCTGCTGGCTTTGCAACGTTGATACGATCTTTTGTTGTTCCTCCTGCTTATGCTGTAATGCCTCTTGTTCTTTCCGGCCAAGGGATAGAAGATTATTCTTTTCACCGCGCGCCGCCTCGAGCTGCGTATGTTTCTGTGTGATTTCCGCCTGTTTGGTCTTCACCAGTTCACCTTGCGCCCGCTGGAAGTTCGCATATTCGCGCATGAAGCGGAAACGGCGATACATCTGGCTAAAATTCTGCGCACTGAAGATAAACACCAGGTTCTCCGGCACCGCCCGCTGACGGTACATATAGCGCATGGATTTAATATACTTCGTCTTGCGCTCCCCCAGCTCCATTTCCAATGTATCCAACTGCTTTTTCAGCACATCGATATCATTGCTAAGACTCAAAATATCCTTTTGAATACCTTCGATTGTCTTCTGTTTTTCAGTAATTTCGCTATTGAGTACCACCAAATTGCTCAAACGTTTCTTCACGTCGGCGCGATTTGCCCTCAATTGCTGCTCCTGCTCCCTAATTTTCTTCTGTATCTTCTCCCGCTCGGTCTGGAGGCCCTTGATGGAAGAATTTGAATAGACGGGCTTGGGCTTCGCGGCACTCTTTTTGGGCGCAGCCTTTTTAGCCGCCGGCTTCTTTGCAGTCGGTTTCTTTGCTGCAGATTGCTTCCTCGCCGTCGCAGCCACCCGTGGCTGCGCCTTCACGGGCTGTTTTTTCTGCGCTGACAAACCGACGGAAATCAACAGGATGAAGCAGAAGAAAAATATCTTTTTCATTACAAGGAAATGAGTTTGGCAAGTGCTTCTTGTATACTGACTTCACGATATTTTCCTGAGACCTCCGTACGAGGATTCCAATCGTCATCAGTTGAAATATTCTTTAATTTGAGCATCACTTGTGCATTATTTTTGCTGCCCAACATTGAAGAATTAAAGGCAAACAAATGATGCATCGGGAAAGCTTTGGAGCCCAAAGGCCGGAAGTCTGAATAGTGCCAAGTCAATGCCGACCGCCCGTGCGTCGGACTTCCGTATTCCACTGTGGCTTGCTTAATCAAGCCAGTTTCACGGTTTGCAAGCCACTGACAAGTCATGTTTTTTTGCGACAAGAAAACAGGGACTTCCTCTGCCTCAACCCCCAGATCCGCATCAAAGCGCTGCACTATTGCATCGGTCATTTCCGTTGCACCTGGAGCAAACAGATGATTCCAAAACAATGCCTGCAAAGAATAGAAACTCAGACCGTTGTTTTCCAAAAATTC
>ONQK01000169.1 GCA_900319895.1 uncultured Prevotella sp.
CTTCTTTTCCAATATGTCTGGCATGCACATTTCGTGCATCCTGGAGACAAAGATAGTGTTTTATCTGATGACAAGCAAGAAAAAACAAGTTTTTTATCACACATAAGATGAATTTTTACTTCGTTCAGGCTTCAAGACACAGGCTGATGGGTGTTCTCCTGCATGAGAATGAGCCATAAAATGACCTGAAAACGGAAAAAGTGCATGAATTTTACGAATAAAAAAGTTAAAAAACCGAAAACAAAAGTTCAATTCGTTATTTATTGTGTAATTTTGCAAGGTTATATGAAAACAAAGTCAATGATATTTCTGCTTTTGTTTGCCGTCACATTCGTCATGGCAGGCACAGACATGCCATTGCTACGACTACTGGCAAGCGAGCCGCGGCGCCCCCAGCAGGCGGAACATGCAGGATTTGCCGCATTGAGGTGTGGCAACGCTTTGGTGCAGGGTGATGGCATCTTGACTTCAGACACTACAATCGTCCCCCCTACAGCTCCGAGCACCGCACCCCTGATTTCGGCCCTGGAGCGCGAGAATTTGGCGATGGACTCACTAGAACAAGCCATTCGCCGCCACAATGCCGCCATTGACGACTCCATCAGGCTCGACAGCCTCAACAGGATGCAAAAAAACGGGCTGGAAGCTCCGGTACACTATAGCGCACAAGATTCACTGGTATACGATGCCACGACCAAGACCGCCTATATGTACGGCCGCTCGAAAGTAAAATACCAGAACATGGACTTGGAGAGCGAGCGGGTGCACATGAACCTCGACAGCAGCCTGGTGCATGCCACCGGAGTGGCCGACTCGACCCAAAGCGGCGGGCTGCGCGGAAAACCTGTCTTCAAAATGGGCGCCGACTCGTATAGGAGCGACACAATGTCGTTTAATTTCAAGTCAAAACGCGGGTTTATCAACGATGTCTACACGGAACAGCAAGACGGAATCCTCTTCAGCAAACATGCAAAACGCGACTCGGCAGGAGTTCTGTACCTGCAACACGGACGCTACACAACGTGCGACGAAGAGTGCCCCGACTTTTACATCGCCCTCTCGCGCGCCAAGGTGCGACCGGGCAAGGACGTTGTCTTCGGGCCTGCCTATCTGGTCGTGGCAGACGTTCCGCTGCCCTTGGCCTTGCCCTTTGGCTTCTTCCCCTTTTCCAAGAAATACAGCAGCGGGCTCATCATGCCTTCCTATGGAGAGGAAAACGAGCTCGGATTTTACCTTCGGGACGGCGGATATTATTTTGCCATCAGCGACAAATGGGACCTCAAACTATTGGGCGAAATCTACACAAAAGGCTCGTGGGGACTGTCTGCGGCGAGCAATTACCACAAACGCTACCGCTTCAACGGCAGCGTCATGGTAAGCTACCAAAACACGAAGACGGGCGACAAAGGCCTGCCCGACTACATGCAGACCAAAAGTTTCAAGGTGCAGTGGAGCCACCGCCAGGACCCCAAGGCCAACCCATTCAGCAACTTCTCGGCAAGTGTCAACTTTGCCAGCACGAGCTACGAGCGCAACAACCTCAACAGCATGTATAACCCACAAGCGATGACACAAAGCATCCGCACATCCTCTGTGAGCTACAGCACCATGTTCTCCAGCATCGGCATGACACTGAGCAGCACCGCCAACCTCTCCCAGAACATGCGCGACTCGACCATCGCCCTGTCATTGCCCGACCTCAACATCGCCATCCGGAGGTTCAACCCGTTCAAGCGCCGCCGCGCCGTTGGCAAGGAGCGGTGGTACGAGAAGATCGCGATGTCCTATACCGGACAGTTGCGCAACGAAATCAATACCAAGGAGAGCCGTTTCCTGAAATCGAACTTGATAAAGGACTGGCGCAACGGCATGCAACACACCATCCCCGTGAATGCCAACTTCACATTGTTCAAATACATCAACTTCAACCCTTCCTTCACCTTCACCGACCGTATGTACACCAGCAAGGTGATGAAATCCTGGGACGAGGCAAACGGCAAGGAAGTGCCAGACACCCTGTACGGATTCTACAATGTCTACAACTGGAACGTGGGCGTAAGCGCCTCCACACACATCTACGGCATGTGGATCCCCAGCCGCAAGATTTTTGGCGAGAAACTTATCGCCGTGCGCCATGTGATGACACCGACCCTATCGCTGAGCTATGCCCCCGACTTCGGGGCACCCAGCTACGGCTACTGGGGGACTTATCAGCGCACCGATGCCAACGGCAATGTGACACTGGTCGATTATTCGCCCTACCAGAACGGCATGTTCGGCGTTCCGGGGCGCGGGAAGTCAGGAAACATCACCCTAGCACTGGAAAACAACATCGAGATGAAGGTTCGCTCGGACAAAGACACCACAGGCGTACGGAAAATAAGCATCATCGACAACCTGGGGCTGAGAATGTCGTATAACGCCGCCGCCAAGGTGCGCCCCCTGAGCGACTTACAGGTCAACCTGCGCTTGAAGTGGTGGAAGAACTACACGTTCAACGCCAATGCCGTCTTCGCCACTTACGCCTATGAGCTGGACAGCAACGGAAGGCCCTATGTGGGAACGCATACCGAATGGGGATACGGACGCTTCGGGCGCTTCCTGGGCATGTCGCAGAACTTCTCCTTCACCCTGTCGCCCGAAAAGCTGAAGAAATGGTTTGGCAAGAGCAAAGGCAGTCAGGACAGTGACGGCGAGCAGGAACGCCACAACGAGGAAGGCATCGACACCAACATCGAGTCGAACATTGACGAAGCCCTGGTCAAGGGACAATATGCCGTCGGAACACGCAACACAGACATAGCATCGACCGACGACGACGGCTACATGCTCTTTTCCATGCCCTGGTCGCTCACCATCGGCTATGGCATCACCCTGCGTGAGAACACGGCAGGAAAATTCAACACCAAGACCATGCGCTACCCGTATAAAATCTCCCAGACGCTCAATGTCAGCGGCAACTTGCGCATCAGCGAGGGATGGGACCTGAGCTTCTCCACGGGCTACGACTTCGAGAACCGCGACATCTCCATGACAACGGCATCGCTGCGCCGCGACCTGCACTGTTTCAGCATGTCGTGCTCGGTCGTGCTGGCTCCCTACACCAGCTACAACTTCACCTTCAGGTGCAACGCCTCGACGCTGACCGATGCCCTGAAATACGACAAGCGCAGCGGATACACCAACTCCGTACAATGGTACTAGAAACGCAGACAAGAACCTGGAACACTATAAACAATAAAAACAAACGAATATGAAAACAGTCTATGATTTCGCGGTGAAAGACCGCAAAGGGAAAGAGGTCTCCCTCAAAGAATACGCCAATGAGGTGTTGCTCATCGTCAACACGGCGACCAAGTGCGGGTTCACGCCGCAATACGAGGAACTGGAAGCACTCTACGAAAAATACCATGCACGAGGCTTCGAGGTACTCGACTTCCCGTGCAATCAGTTCGGGCAGCAGGCACCGGGCACCGACGCAAGCATACATGAATTCTGCAAGCTGACCTACGGCACAGAGTTCCCACGCTTCAAGAAAATAAAGGTAAACGGAGAAGATGCAAGCCCGCTGTACCAGTACCTCAAGAAGCACAAAGGCTTTGCAGGATGGGACATGTCGCACGAACTGGCACCTATCCTGCACGAAATGCTCAACAAACAAGACCCCGACTACCAGAAGAAGCCCGACATCAAGTGGAACTTCACCAAGTTCCTCGTCAACAAAAAAGGCGTGGTCGTCGCACGGTTCGAGCCCACGGAGCCCATGGCAAACATCGAGAGACAAATTGAAGAGTTATTGTGATAAAAAACATAAAAAAAAGAAGAGAAATATGAAAAGAGAACAAGTAAAATGCCTGATTATCGGCAGCGGACCTGCAGGATACACCGCCGCCATATACGCTGCAAGGGCAAACATGCAGCCCGTGGAATACTGCGGCATGCAAGCTGGAGGACAGCTCACCCAGACAACCGAAGTAGAAAACTTCCCAGGCTACCCGCAAGGCGTGGACGGCAACCAGATGATGATGGACTTCCGCGCACAGGCAGAACGCTTCGGCACAGACATACGCGACGGAGAAATCGTAAAGGCAGACTTCTCGCAAAAACCCTACGTCCTGACAACCGACAGAGGAGTGGAAATCGAGGCACAGACCGTCATCATCGCAACAGGAGCCAGCGCCAAGTACCTGGGGCTGGAAGATGAGAAGAAATACAACGGACAGGGCGTTAGCGCATGCGCAACCTGCGACGGATTCTTCTACCGCAAGAAGACGGTGGCAGTGGTAGGAGGAGGCGATACGGCATGCGAAGAAGCCATCTACCTGGCAGGACTATGCCAGAAAGTCTACATGATCGTAAGGAAACCCTTCCTCAGAGCTTCTGAAGTCATGCAGAAGCGCGTGGAAAACACACCGAACATCGAAATCCTCTATGAGCACAACACACTGGGACTCTACGGAGAAAACGGTGTGGAAGGCGCACACTTGGTCAGACGAAAAGGAGAGGCGGACGAAGAAAAATACGACCTGCCCATCGACGGATTCTTCCTGGCCATCGGGCACCGCCCCAACAGCCAGGTCTTCAGCCAGTGGCTCGACACAGACGAGACGGGATACATCAAGACCATCGACGGCACACCCCGCACCAAAATACCAGGTGTATTCGCCGCAGGCGACGTGGCAGACCCACACTACCGCCAAGCCATCACCGCAGCGGCAAGCGGATGCAAGGCAGCCATCGAGGCGGACAGATACCTCAGAGAACAATAGAGAACACCACAAAACAACAGTAAGGCCGGAATCCGACAAGGAACCCGGCCTCTTTCATACCCACACACTGAGGATGCAGGCCCATAGTCCATAAGGAGCGGCAATGGCATGAGGAAGCGCCGAAGGGGCACCGACGACATGGCGACATTCTGAAACGGCAAAACCGTGTTTTTTCCAAAAACAAAATGGCGGCAATGGTTGCCTTTTAGGTTTTTATTTCTTATCTTTGCAAAGATTAAACTATAAAATACGAACTAAGATGAAAGATTTAAAAGGAACAAAAACAGAGAAGAACCTCATGGAAGCATTCGCGGGCGAGTCTATGGCACGCAACAAGTACACCTATTTCGCCTCAAAGGCCAAGAAGGAAGGCTACGAGCAGATTGCAGCCCTCTTCGAGGAGACTGCCCAGAACGAAAAAGAGCACGCAAAACTGTGGTTTAAGTTGCTCGAAGGCGGTGGCATCAAATCGACGATGGACAACCTGAAGGCCGCTGCCGAAGGCGAAAACTACGAGTGGACCGACATGTACGACCGCATGGCGAAGGAAGCCGACGAAGAGGGTTTCCCCGAAATCGCTGCAAAGATGCGCGGCGTGGCTGCCATCGAGAAGGAGCACGAGGAGCGCTACATGCGCTTGTTGCAGAACATCGAGGAAGGCATCGTCTTCTCACGCGACGGCGAAACCATCTGGAAATGCCGCAACTGCGGGCACATCGTCATCGGCAAGAAAGCGCCGAAGGTCTGCCCCGTTTGCGACCATCCGCAGGCATTCTTCGAGTTGAAAGCCGAGAATTATTGATAAAGGCAGGCGGAAGGGCTTCACGCTTGAAGGTCTTCGGACGGAAAACGTGACAGCCCGTGCGCCCCAATGAGACGAAAGCAGGGAGCGGTTCAATGAGCCGCTCCCTGTCTTTTGTGAATGACGAATATCATTTTTCTTCCCTGTCTGCAAACGACCCCCAAATCTGCAGTTCCTTCAGAATCTCCGCAATCTTCTGCTGTGTGGTCAGGCGCGTAGGCACCAGTGGCAGCCGCAACTCGTTCTCGATGAGCCGCAGCTCGTGGAGCAACGCCTTCACGCCCGCCGGGTTGCCGTCGATGAAGAGCAGGCGGTAGAGTTCGGTGAACTTGTGGTGTATCTTTCGGGCGGCATTGTAGTCGCCGTCAAACTCCAGACGTATCATCCTTGAGAACTCCTTGGGCAGCGCGTTGCCGATGACGGAGATAACCCCCACCGCACCGCAGGCAATCATGGGATAGGTGAGTGCGTCGTCGCCGCTGATGATGTCAAATCCCTCGGGCTTGATCTTTATAATCTCGTCCACCTGCTCCAAGTCGCCGCTAGCCTCCTTGACGGCCACGATGTTCTCAAAATCGTCGGCCAGCCTCGCCACGGTCTGGGGATGCAGGTTGATGCCCGTGCGCCCGGGAACGTTGTAGAGCACCACGGGCAATGGGGTGGCCGTGGCAATGGCCTTGAAATGTTGATAGAGCCCCTCCTGTGAGGGCTTGTTGTAGTAAGGGCATACGCTCAAGATGCCGTCGATACCGTCCAGGTCGCTGCTCTGAAGCTCCTCGACCACAGCGGAAGTGTTGTTCCCCCCGCACCCCATGAGTATTGGCTTCTCGCCTTTCACCTGTTCTACAACAACGGACTTGATGCGTTTCTTCTCTTCCGCCGTCAGGCACGGTGTCTCACCCGTGGTACCCAGCAGGCAGAAGAAGTCGGCACCGTTGGCACTTTGGTAGTCGATAAGCCCCCGGAGCGCATCTTCGTCGATGGTGCCGTCTTTCTTGAAGGGCGTCACGAGCGCGATGCCTAATCCTTTAAAAATATTTCGTTTCATAACGGTTATTCTACTTGGGGTACAAAGTTAGCTAAAAGGCGGCACAACGCAAAAGATTTTCTGTGCTTTTTCTCCGCCTTCAGGCAAGTTTTGCCCTTTGGGTCGCTCGGGCTCAGCCTCTGGACGCCGTCTCAATACTCCACTTTCCACAGGAAAAGTGCCTTTGCCGGCATGCTCTCCCCTGCCTGGGTTCTGGCATGGCTGCCGACGACGTTTTTGAAGCCTTGTAGGTCAAGCCTTCCCCGTCCCACGTCAATGAGCGTCCCCACGATTGCCCGCACCATGTTCCTGAGGAACCTGTTGGCAGTGATGGTGAAGCACCACCTCCCCTGACCCTGGCAGCTCCATTCTGCCTGCATGACTTGGCACAACGTGGTTTTCACGTCGCTGTTCGACTTGCAGAAGGCCGCGAAGTCTTCCACTTGCAGCAGCCACCTCGCGGCAGTGTTCATGGCATCAAAGTCGAGCGGATAGTGTATCTCACAGGAATGGGCTCTTCTGAACACGTCTTTCTGGGTATGTATATAATAGTGGTAGGTTCGTCTTTTGGCACTGTACCTGGCGTGCATGTCCGCCCCAACCCTCTCGATGCGCTCGATGGCGATGTCATGTGGCAGAAGGCGGTTGAGCTTATAGGTCAGTTGCTGGCAGTCGAGTTCCTCGGCATCGAAATGAGCCACCATGTGCCTGGCATGTACGCCCGCGTCGGTGCGCCCCGCGCCGGTGATGTTGACCGTGTGTCTCAGGATGGTGGCCAGGGCGTGCTCGACGACACTTTGCACGGAGACGCTCTGGGGCTGTACCTGCCAGCCATGATAAGCCGTTCCGTCGAAACTCAGGTGTATGAAATAACGATGTTGCATAAAAATGATGTTGTTATTGTTTCGGGGTGTGCATGGGATTAAAATGCTGGACAAAGTTCATGATTTTTATCGAATTATGCAAACCCATGCCTAAAAATCTTGTGATTTACACGCTCGGAGGCTTTAATTCTTGATGATGAAAGGGTCGAATTCTTCTTTTGCTCCATGATGCGACCTAAACATGCGTATGAGATAGCGCGCCAGGATGCTGGTGCATGCGATGAGCATGTATATGAGCACAACTTGCATTGCAGAGACGTCGATGTCTCCGATATTGGAAAACTTCCATCGCTCCATGATGCCGAGGATGGTATTGAGCCAATGTGCGAATGTAGTGAGAATGCCGACGAGCAGGTCTGATACGAAAGGTTGCCACAGAAGAAGCATCCAGATGACAGCAAGGTAGATGATGGCGGTGATGAGCGGTACGGCAACAAGGTTGGTCAGGATGAAGATGCACGAAAATGAGCCGAAATAATAGAGGATGATTGGAGCAACGCCAAGTTGTGCCGCGACAGAGACGCTGACGAGCGACCACAGCCACTTGAACGGCTTGGACAAATGTATCCATTTTGAAGGCATGCAGTGGAAAATTGGTCGGTAGAAGACAACGATGGATCCCATGGAGAGGAACGACATTTGGAAGGAAACGTCAAAGAGACTTAGCGGATTGGCAACCAGCATGGCCACGGCTGCCAGCGCCAGCGTATTGGCTGACAACGGCTCGCGCCGCAACAGGTTGACGAGGGCATAAATGCTGAACATGATGGCGGCACGCATGACCGAGGTGGACATTCCAACTAAAAAGACGTACGACCAGATGGTGAAAAACATCAGCAACTGTGTGTACCAGCGGTTCCGGAAACGTCCTAGGAACAGATAGATGAAGGCAAATAGGATGCCCAGATGCAAGCCTGAGAGTGCTAAGATGTGCGAGGCACCTGTGGCTGCAAAACGTATTGAGGTCTCCTGGCTGATGTGGGAGCGGTCGCCGAGTATAACGGCGGCAACAATGGCGTGCCCCGTGGCATTGACAGAAGCTCTGTTGAGCTTGTCCACCATTTTCTTGCGCAGTCTTAGGGCTGCGATCTTCACCCGCTCCAAACGGGAGATTTTGCTGTAGTCCACCTTCTCTTGCTGCCAGTTTTTCCCAGAGACGATTGTTTGTGCCGAGAAGCCGTGTGCCAACAGCCATGCCATGTAGTTGAAATGGCTCTTGGGGATGAAGTTTTGAGGCTTTTTTAGCCGTGAACGGGCTGTGATGCCGTCACCGACTTGCAGTGTCTTGGGGTAGTCATGGCTTGAGTCGCGCAGAAAAGTAGCTTTGACTTTGAGGCCGTCCATTGCCGGGCCGATGATGCGCAGGTCGCAGCGCACAATATTTTCACGGATTTCGGGCTGGCTAATCACAACAGCTTCATATTTTACCGTTTTTTGAGGCAATGGGCAGTCCAATTGGTCGTATTTCATGGCTGTCAGCAGCCCGCCCGTCGCCATGATGGCAAGAAAGATGAGGATTGTTTGTAAAATGGCACGCCGGTGGTTGAAGACAGCCAATATGAGCACTATAATTGCAGTCAAAAGCCATACGCAAGTCGGTAAAATGCCTTTCAAAGCGTTGGCGATGACAATACCGAGGATGAAAAAGATGGCAATGCGCAGCATAGGGTAAAGCTGTATGGCTCCATTAGTTCTCATAGGTCGGGTGTTTGCTCTTACCCCTTTTCACACTAGGGCGAAAAGGAGGCGTGAAGATTTTCAATATTTTCGGAAGTTGAGCCGCAAAAGGTCGGACTCGAGCACCATCTTGTCGCTTTTCAACTTAACGATGCTGAAATGTTCTTCCAGGCTGTTGATGCCGACATGGCGCAGCATGTCCACGCTGGCCACGGCAGGGTCGCCGTCTTCTCTGTTGGAGACATGCGGTTCATAGACCACCAATTCTGTTCCTGTGTTGTAAAATTGATACACAAACTCGCCATATCCGTAGGTCATCATCAGTTTGTGGTCGAACGACCAGAATATCCTTTCTGCCCTGGTGTCTTTAGAGCCGCCTGTGGCCAGCGTATCAATGCGATGAAGTTGCCAAAAGCCGTCGAGGTCGCCATTTTGGGTCTTTTCCAGTTCACACGAGGCGAGCAAAGTTGAAAAAAGTATGCTTAGAAATAATATTTTCTTCATGATTCTCATTGTTTTGCGTTCAAAATTCCTGATTTTACGATGGTGAATTGCAGGCCATAGTTATTGCCTAAAATCTTGCCAAAGTCTGCACCAATGGCACCTCTGACGCTCCATCCTTTCGTCCTTCTCCCATGTAATTCATAGATGCCCTCGACCAATAGGCTGACATTGCTTTGCGGGTCAGTGAAAGGCTCGCTGTAAGTACCGAACCCTTTTTGATAGGATGCCAGCACCCGGTGGTGAAAATAAGTGTTGAGACGACCGCTAAGGCCTAAATGTATGGCCTTGAAACGACTGTTTTTTATTCTCAAGTCGCCATCTTCGTTGTAGATTGGCGAGCGGTAGAGCGGATTGCCCATCACCTGCCCCCAATGCTGCCAGCTGTTGTAGAAGAAGTGGTTGTAGTAGTCGTCGCGCCCGCTGACATGCTCCGAGATGGCTGGTGTGTGGTCGTGATAAAGCGGGCCGCTTTGGTACTTTGTAGTCAAATATTCAAGCACCACATTGCGTATCCATGGAAAGGTCTTGAAAGTAACCTCTGCCCCTACCAGGAAGTCGCTGAGTTTGTACAACACGAACTTCCGCTTCTCCTTGACATTCCAGTTCTCGCCCGTTCCGTAGCCATTGTAATCCAAAAACAGCATGGAGGAATGGTCTTCGAAAAAGTGGTCGCCATAAAAACGCAGGCGCCACGACGGGTCGTCGATGCTGACTCGCACCATGTAGCTCCCCAGCAAGTTGCCGGCCGCATTCTGATATGTCGTCTCTCCCACGTCCGATCCGCCCGGTACGAATGCCCGGTAAAAATCCTTGATGCCTTTTCCGCCTTCCTGCACTTGCAGCACTCCCATGTGGTCTTTGAAATAGGCCGTTCCGCCAAATTGTGCCGCCATTTCAAGCCCAAATTCAAATGTAGCGGGAAATTCCTCCTCATTGCCGATGCGCAAATAGCCCGCCTTGCTGTGATAGAGGATGTTGTCAACATAGCGGTGCTCGCCAAGGCCGGTAAACTCTTGCTGCCAGTTCTTGTCTGTGTACATACCATAAGCCACATGCCCCTTGATGCCGACCCATCCTTTGGTAAATCTAGGAACCCAATAGTCGCTCAACGACAAGCGAACTTGCGGGATTGGACGGGCATTGATGCCCAAAGTCTGCGCTCCGCTGCTGAGTTCGTCATTGAGCAATTCCATGGGCTGATGCTTGCTGCCGACGGTAAGGGCACCTTTGAGCCACCGTGTCTCCAAATAGGCCTGTTGGACGATCAATCTGCTGGTGTAGTTTTGTGCCACGGCGACATCCAGGCCATAGCCAACTCCCCATTGATGTGCGGAGTCATTGCGTACAGGGCGTTCAAGCGCCCCCCGCAAATAGCCATTAAACTTGTTCAACGAGCTGAGCCCGTATTTATTGGCATTGAGCCAAAGCGGGGTCTTGCCGTTAGCACCCGACAACTGCAGCTCGGTCCTGTATTCCAGCCCATCGAACATGCGCTTGGTCAGCCCAGACGGCTCTTGCGCATGAACTGGCTGCAAAAACAACACACCATATAATAGACTCGCGATTTTTCTCATCTCCTCATGTCATTAACTTAATAAATAACGCAACATTAACAGTTATATTTTGTCCAAATAGTTTGAAAATATAGGGAAATTCCCCTGCAAAAGTAGGGAAAATCCCTCTATTATGCAAATAATAATTGTTTTCTTTGCATCAACAACATTACGAATCGCTTAAAAATTGTAACCATGAAAAGAATTATCATCGCGTTAATGGCATTGTTGACAATGGCTGGCGCAGCAAAGGCAATGAGTTACGAACAAGCACGCATTCAGGCGTTGTTCTTAACAGATAAAATGGCTTACGAGCTCAACCTTACTGAGGAACAGTATGAAGCAGCGTATGAAATTAATCTCGACTATTTAATGGGGGTTAATCACTATAATGATATTTACGGCAGGTATTGGACACAGCGGAATCTTGACCTGAGCTACATCCTGCTCGACTGGCAATACCGTGCATACTGCGCCGCCAACTATTTCTACCGTCCGCTGCATTGGTCGGACGGAGTGTGGCGTTTCCGCATCTATGCACGCTATCCGCGCCGCAATTACTATTATTTCGGACGGCCGCACTTCTATACCGTGTATCGTGGCGGGCACAGCTGGCGCAACAATGGCGGCAGCAGCTGGTATCGGGGGCGTGAGTTTGTCAGAAAAGGGAAAATAGGCATGCGCGACGGCTTCGACCGCGGCGACTATGGAAAAGGGAGCCGATTCGACCGCACCCGCCCCAGCCATCGGGACTATGACAATAAGAACAATCGGAGCGACCGCAATTACAGGTTCCCAGAGGGAGGAAAATCCTCAAACTGGCGAGACAACGGCAGCTCCACCCAACCCGACAGGCCCGCTTCAAGCAATCACGACGGATTTAACAATGGGACAAGCCCAAGAGTCAGGCCAGGAAAGTTTTTGAAGACCGAAAGAGGGTCGGCTGCAATAGAAGAGACCCAAAAACGCCCGACGGCAGGAAATTTCGACCGCAATAGGAACGACCGCTATGAGAGTTCAACCCGTACGACGGTAGGCCGCATACAGCCAAGCAGCAACGGTTTTGGAAGAGCAAATTCAGGTGTCAAGTCATCCAATCCACAACCTTCCAACCAGACATTCAGCCCAAGCCGGCAGTCGTCCAATTCGCGCTCCGGTGGATTCTCCAGCCCGTCAAGCAACTCTTCCAACAACGGCGGCACCCGTGGCGGCGGGCACTTTGGCAGGAAATAGGTTTCTTTACATTTAATCGTTGTAATTTTTATTCATAATTAAACTCTGGGGGGAGATGCTTTTGGCGCTCCCCCTTTTCTTCATTTCATGTTGACCCATCTTCAAGCCCTGCAAAACCTCAAAATGCACATGCCACCACAGCACTTCCAGCCCGAGACTCAAAGTTTTGACATCTCGTGAAAAGGCCAAATTCGCCAATCTGCTTCAATTAAAATTCATAATAAAACAAAATTTATTTTGATTTATTGTTAAATTACGCTACCTTTGTAGCTTAAAATAATGTCAGGTTGCCACTTTGGCACTAAGTTTGCACTATAAAGATTTAAAAACAAAGAATGGAAAATAACTCACAACTGCTGAACAGCATCATAGAAGGAATTCAAGAAAAGAAGGGAAAACGTATTACCATAGCCGATTTAGACGGAATAGACGGTACGATTTGCAGATATTTTGTCATCTGCGAGGGCAACACCCCCATGCAAGTGGAGGCCATCACCGACTCCATCGAGGAAATTGCACGTACAAAAGGCGGCGAGAAGCCCGTACATATCGTAGGCAGGGAGAATGGCGTATGGGTGGCGATGGACTATACCGACGTCATCGTCCACATCTTCGTTCCAGAGACGCGCAGCTATTACGACCTCGACAACCTGTGGCAAGATGCCAAATTGACAGAGATTGAGGACTTGGACTAGAGTATAGACCAACGGAAATACAAACAAATTATCTAAACCTTTAAAAGTATGAACAATCAGAGACCCAATGATAAAAAGCCCAAGATGCCCCGCTTCAACTTGAATTGGATTTATTTCATTATCCTTTCCCTGTTGATCGGCTCGTTTTTCTTCGGAAACGACCTCACTACCGACAGCAGCATCTCAAAAGAAGTCAAATACTCGATATTCCAGCAATACGTTGCCAAGGGATACGCCAAAAGCATAGTCATCAACAAGTCGGAAGGCAAGCTGGAAATGTACGTCAAGCCGCAACACATCCGCGACGTTTTCAAGGCCGACAGCAAACAAACTGGGAAGGCCCCCTTCGTCACGGTACAGTTTGGTTCGGTGGACCAGGTAGAAGATTTCCTTGGCGCACAGAAAAAGGCGAAAAAATTCAGTGGCGACCTGGCTTACGACAACAAGAAAAGCCACTGGCTGGTCAATATGCTCAGCTACATAATCCCGACACTCCTCATTTTGGGCTTTTGGGTATTTTTCATGCGACGGATGAGCGGTGGGGCAGGCGGCGCAGGCGGCATCTTCAATGTCGGCAAGTCAAAGGCGAAAATTTACGACAAAGTCAATGAAGTTGGCGTGACCTTCAAAGACGTTGCCGGACAGGAAGGAGCCAAGCAAGAGGTGCAGGAAATCGTTGAATTCCTCAAAAATCCCAAAAAATATACCGAATTAGGAGGGAAAATCCCCAAAGGCGCCCTCCTTGTAGGCCCTCCGGGAACCGGCAAGACACTCTTGGCAAAGGCTGTTGCCGGCGAAGCGGGCGTACCCTTCTTCTCGGTCAGCGGCTCCGACTTTGTCGAGATGTTCGTTGGCGTGGGTGCCAGCCGCGTGCGCGACGTTTTCCAGCAAGCCAAAGAAAAGTCGCCATGCATCATTTTCATCGATGAAATCGATGCCGTGGGGCGCGCCCGAAGCAAAAATCCGTCAATGGGCGGCAACGACGAGCGCGAAAACACGCTTAACGCCCTGCTGACAGAGATGGACGGTTTTGGGACCAACAGCGGCGTCATCGTATTGGCAGCCACGAACCGCGCCGACATGCTCGACTCTGCCCTATTGCGTGCCGGCCGCTTCGACCGACAAATTCACGTCGACCTGCCCGACTTGAATGAGCGCAAAGAGATTTTCCAAGTGCATTTGAGGCCCGTCAAGATAGACCAATCGGTAGATATTGAGTTCCTGGCACGGCAAACCCCCGGCTTTTCGGGCGCCGACATTGCAAACGTGTGCAACGAGGCAGCCCTGATTGCAGCCCGCAACAGCCATTCTGCCGTTGGAAAACAAGACTTCCTTGATGCAGTGGACCGTATCATCGGAGGGCTGGAAAAGAAGACCAAAGTCATGACCGCCCAGGAAAAGCGTACCATTGCATTGCATGAAGCAGGCCATGCAACCGTTTCGTGGTTCTGCGAACATGCCAATCCACTGGTAAAGGTAAGCATCGTCCCTCGCGGAAAAGCCCTCGGTGCCGCATGGTACCTGCCCGAAGAGCGGCAAATTACGACCAAAGAGCAGATGCTGGATGAGATGTGCGCGCTACTGGGCGGGCGTGCCGCCGAAGAGTTAGCGACAGGGCACATTTCGACGGGCGCGATGAACGACCTCGAAAGAGCGACCAAAAGTGCATTCGGCATGATTGCATACGCCGGTATGAGCGAAAGGCTGCCCAACATCTGCTATTACAACAATCAGGAATACCAGTTCCAGCGACCCTACTCTGAGACCACGGCAAAAATCATTGACGACGAGGTGCTCGCAATGGTCAACACACAATATGAGCGTGCTAAGAACATATTGAAAAAGAATGAGGAAGGGCACCGCGTCCTGGCAGAGCTACTCATCCGCCGCGAGGTCATTTTTGCCGAAGACGTGGAAAAAATCTTCGGGAAACGCCCATGGATAAGCCGTTCACAAGAAATCATGGGCGAGGACAAGCCTCAAAACGCAGAAGACACAGCCACCCAGGGTGACGGGGAAGACAATCCTGAGACACAAAACAGCATAAACCAAGAATAAAATGGGCGAAAAAAGAAAAAATTTCCTCGTAAGGACAATTACCGGCATCCTTTTCGTGGCCGTGATGGTGACGAGCTTCATCTCGCCCACGACAATGGTTCTCCTCTTCACACTCATCACAGGCATGACCGTCTGGGAGTTCAGCGGCCTGGTCAATCAATACGAAGACGTTGAGACCAACCGCTTCATCTCCACCATCGCCGCCGTTTACTTTTTCCTCGCCATGGCGTGGTTTCGCACAGGGATGGCACCATCATACGTCTTCATCCCATATCTGATTACCCTTGTCTACCTGTTTGTCAGCGAGATTTACCTCAAAAATCCTAATCCGCTGAACAATTGGGCATACACGATGCTGGGACAGATGTACATCGCCCTGCCCTTCTCCACTATCAATCTCTTGGCATTTCAGCCCTCCGGCGGCGAATCGTCCTCCCCCATCGTCTTCCAATGGATTGTTCCGCTGAGCGTGTTCATTTTCCTCTGGCTCAATGATACGGGAGCCTATTGCGTAGGCTCACTATTCGGCAGGCACAGGCTGATAGAGCGAATCAGTCCCAAAAAAAGTTGGGAAGGCTCAATTGGCGGCGCCGTAGTCGTTATGATTGCCTCGAGTCTCATCGGCCATTACGCCAACAACAGTGGCATTTATCAAGGCATGAACATCATGGAATGGCTGGGGTTGGGGCTTGTTGTGGTGATTTTCGGGACATGGGGAGACTTGGTGGAAAGCCTGTTCAAACGTACATTGGGCATTAAAGACAGCGGCAACATCTTGCCCGGGCACGGCGGCATGCTCGACCGTTTCGACTCCTCGCTCATGGCAATCCCTGCTGCTGTAGTCTATTTGTTCAGCATCATGTTCTTCTAGACAAGACCAAATACAAGTGGCAGAAATGGCAACATCTCCAATTTCTGCCACTTGTATTTATCCTCCAAGGACTTTCACTTTTGCTCGAAAGCCTTCTCATGCAATAATCGACACATGACCTGGGCGGCATTGTCAGGTGC
>ONQK01000147.1 GCA_900319895.1 uncultured Prevotella sp.
CCAACAAACGCCCATACACATTGAGGCAAGCGGAAACAGCACAGAAGAAATAGCCAACCAAATCATCTACAACGACCCTGCCAGCGGAAAAATGGTGCGAGTGCGGGACGTTGCGCGCGTCGTGCGTGAGTACGATGCCTCAAAAGGCTACATTGAGCAAGACGGACACCCCTGCATACTGCTGTCATTGGAGATGACCCCCGGCAACAATATTGTTCAATACGGGAAAGACGTAGGCAAGGTGCTCGACGATTTCCGCCAAAACGACCTGCCCGACGACGTGAGAATTACCCGCATTGCCGACCAGCCCAAAGTGGTCAGTATGAGCGTGAACGACTTTTTGCGCGACTTGCTCATTTCGATGGCAATCATCATTCTCGTAATGATGATGCTATTCCCCTTGCGTTCAGCGATTGTCGCAGCCATCACCATCCCACTCAGTACGTTTATCTCCGTAGCCATTATGTACATGGTAGGCATTGAGCTGAACATCGTCACCCTGGCCGCCCTCATCGTTGTCCTGGGAATGGTTGTCGACAACTCTATCGTAGTCATTGACGGTTATTTGGAATACTTAGACAAAGGGTTTGAGCCTAAAAAAGCCGCAATCAGCTCTGCAAAGCAATACTTCATGCCCATGATGCTGGCAACTTTGTGCATCAGCATCATTTTCTTCCCACTTTTGCTAACGATGAAAGGCGCTTTCCAAGATGCGATGAAAGCCTTTCCATGGACCATTGCCATCAATTTATTGGTGTCACTTTTGCTTGCCGTCACTGTCATCCCACTTCTTGAAGTGTTGATCATCAAGCCCGACAAAGTAAAAACAGATGGAAACACCATCACCAAAAGTGTGCAAAGAACCTATATTCGCATACTTGACTTCACCTTCCGGCGCCCTTGGCTCACCATTGGCGGCGGCATCGCCCTCGTCTTCATCTCCCTGGTTATCGTCCCTGCCTTGAAAATACGCGTCTTCCCATTTGCCGACCGCGACCAATTTGCCGTAGAGATATTTTTGCCAGAGAGAAAAGGGTTGGACGACACCCGCGCCGTTGCTGACACATTGCGACAAGTACTTCAAAAAGATGAACGCATCAAAAGCATCACCAGCTTCATCGGCTGCTCTGCGCCACGTTTCATGACAGCATACGCGCCACAAATGGCGGGCAAGAACTTTGCGCAGTTCATTGTCAACACCCAGTCGCAACAAGCAACACTTGACCTGATTGCCCAATATCAGCCCCAATGGGCGGAATATTTTCCAGAAGCATACGTCCGTTTCAAACGTCTTGACTATCTGGAAGTCCCAGAGCTCGAATTCCGCTTTTATGGAGAAGACCTCGACTCCTTGCACACCGTTGCAGAGCGCTTGATGGGACGAATGCGCGAGATGCCTGAGCTAGAATGGGTACACACCGACTATTTGCAGCCATCGCCTATCATCAATGTAGAACTAGACCCTGTTGCATCGGCACAATTAGGCATTACCCGGACTACGGCAGCCCTGAACTTGAGTGCCACGACAGGCGACTTGCGCGTAGGAAACATCTGGGAAGAGGATTACGAGATGGCAATCATCGTGAAAGACGATGCCCAGAAGACCTTCTCCGACATTGAAAATCTGGGCATAGCCACACCGACGGCAATGGTTTCGGCAGGAGTGGGCAACAAAAACAACACCATTCCCCTGCGACAAATAGGCAAAGTAAGACCAAAATGGAGCGAAGGACGCATCCAGCACCGCGGCGGCGAGCGCTGCATCACCGTAACAGCCCAATTTGCCAGCGGAGTTTACTCCACACCTGTCGAAAACCGTATTGCAAGCATCATGCAAGAGGAAATCGCGCTCCCCGAAGGTGTCCGTGCCGAAGTGGGCGGAGAAATCGAATACAATGCAGAGGCAATGCCTCAAATCTTTGGCGGTGTCGCCATTTCAATGGTCATCGTCTTCTTCTTCCTGCTCTTCAACTTCAAAAAATACGGCATTACCTTTGTCTGCATGGCGGCGCTCGGGCTGATGTTGCCCGGTACGCTCGTCGGCCTGGGACTGATGAACCGCACCCTCGGGCTCACCTCCATCATGGGAGTCATCACGCTCATGGGCATGATCATGCGCAACGAGATTCTGATTTTTGAGCATGCCATCGACCTCATCAAAAAACACATTGCCGAACATGGCGACTGGAACGTTGATCGAAAAAAATACAACGAAGCCGTAAAACATGCAGCCTATGAGGCCGGCAAGCGCCGCATGGTGCCGATTTTCCTGACCACTGCCACCACTGCGGTGGGTGTGGTGCCGATGATTGTCGCCAGTTCGTCGTTCTGGATGCCCGTAGGAGTCACGATTTTTGCCGGCGGCATCGGCTCGCTCATCATGGTTGTCACCATGCTACCCGTTGTCTACTGGAAAGTTTCAACAAAATAAATGTTGTATAATTACATGAATTTGAACATGAAAAAAATATTAGCCATCACATGCGGTCTTCTCATCGGCTCATCGGCCAATGCCCAAATCTACACACTTCAACAGCTCAAAGATTCTGCCGTCCAACACAATGCCAGCAGACGAGCTGCGACCTACGACCTTGAAATCGCAAGGCAACAACGCAAAGAAGCCTTCACCAAGTTTTTCCCGAACATTAGTGCCACGGGATTTTGGTTCAATACAAGCGATGGCATGGCAAAGATGGAAATCAATCCCTCGGAATATATTCCATCGAACATCATGCCCGTGCTGCAAAGGGTTCTGCCAATGGACATGTTGGTCACCCTGTCCAATCCAGTCGGCCTCTCGTTGATGAAGAAAGGAACCTTGGCAGCCGTCACCGCCCTTCAGCCCATTTTTGCAGGCGGACAGATTGTCAACGGCAACAAGCTGGCGAGGATTGGCGAAGAGGTGAGCCTTCTACAGCTACAGATGGCAGAAAATGAGATAGACAAAAAAACAGAAGAATATTATTGGCAAATTGTCACCTTAACAGAAAAGATGAAGACCATCCATGCCGTTGAATCGCTGTTGAACAGCATCTGCAAAGACGTCGACGTAGCTGTGAGGGCCGGCGTGGCACTGCACAACGACTTGCTACAGGTCAAACTCAGGATGAACGACATTGAGGGTCAGAGGTTGAAGCTCGAAAATGCTGTGGGCATCTTAAAACTGACATTGTCACAGCATTGCAGGCTCAAAACATCCACATTTGAAGTAAAGGCTCCCGAAGCTGGGCATTTGACGCTACCGCCTGCAGTCGACGGACTTCAAGTTGAAGCCCTTCCCGAGTACCAGTTATTACAAAAACAGGTCGATGCGACCAATTTGCAGAAGAAAATGGCCATAGGCCAACATCTGCCGTCTGTTGCTGTTGGGGCAAGTTACAATTACCACAATCTGCTCGATAGCGACCATACAACAGGGATGATTTTTGCCACGATTAGCATTCCCATTTCCAATTGGTGGGGAGGCGCCCACGAGATAAAACGCAAAAAACTGGAACAACAAAAAGCGATTGAGCAGCTGGAAAATAATGCACAAATGCTGAAAATCAGGATGCAAAAAGCATGGAATGACGTTTATGAGGCTTACCAACAAATGGAAATCGCACAAAAAGGAATTGAACAGGCAGAAGAAAACCTGAGACAAAATCAAAATTTCTATAAAGCCGGGACGGCAAAAATGTCAGATTTGCTTGAAGCTCAGATGCTTTTTCAACAGGCCTACGACCGCCATACGGATGCTTTTGCGAATTACCAGAATAAACTTTTGGAATACAAGCAAGCCATCGGAAACAATTGAAAGGCTACAATTGGGTTCTTTCCCCTAAAAGACCCTATATAGGGTGAAAAGGACTGGTTCCAGTGTGCCCGAAAATCCGAAAAGCAAGTAGGAATACAAATGACTTCAGATTTTTCGGATGACAGCATGCAACCGAAATCCTTTCCGCTGCTCGAAACGCTCCA
>ONQK01000048.1 GCA_900319895.1 uncultured Prevotella sp.
AACGACACGCAAAACATCGTCAAACAGGGCAAATACGAATTGCTGATGCAGGTGGACGAAGACGGCGAGAAAGTGCGCATCTACCACTGCGAGGGCAAGAAGCAGTCGGTCGTTGTGATGCTGATGGAAGACGGCCGCGAAGTCAACGTGATGGTCTTTTCAGGCACTTTCACGCTCGACGATGTGATGGAAATGACGAAATAGTCATAAAAATCCCTCTTTCTTAGTACAAAACGAATATTAAAACATTTAAAATCCCGATGGAAGAAGGTGGTGTCAAAATGCAATTTCATAATTTAGCAACTTTCAATCTGTAAGTTGAGTGCCCCTAAAAGTAAAGAAAAGAGCATTTCTGGACTTGGTTTTGAGTTGGGAAATGCTCTTTTCTCATTGGAGGGTTTCAAATTGTAAGATTCTCAAAATAGCATTTGCATTTTGACACACCATCTTTGTTTTTCAAAACAAGATTTTTTCACCTTGCAAAGATACTAATATTTTACGACATTATGGCCAGGGGGGAAAGGGGAGATTCTACAAAACAAACGATATCGAATTGAATTACTTGACGCTCGTTGGTAGAAGCTCACATAGTCCATCTTCTCTGACGACTTTTGGAGCTGCCTTTCCTGCCAGAATCAACACTTTCTTTCCATTGCGGTAGATGTGTAGCTGGCGCGCGCGGACCACGGCGGTCAACTCCGAATCCTCCTGCAAGGCTGTCCAAAGATGATGATAGGCTCCATCCTCCTCAAAGAGCTTCTTTTGCAGATGTGAACACATATTTGAGATGTCGACAGATGCGATATTCATTGACACACAACTTACATTTACAAGTGCAAAATTACAACAATTTCTTGATTATTGCAACATCCTCACTTCCTTTTCATCGTCATTTGATTCTCTTGCGCCATTTTCTCTGCGAAGGCTTCCTCGCCATTCTCTTTGATATAGCGGATGCAGGCGGCACGGTCGCTGTTGAACAAGAGAGCAAAGACCTTGCCAACAAAGTTGTCATGAACCTTGCATTCCTTTACATCCTTGTCGCATGCAGCACAGGTGTGGATGCCTTTGACCCGGCAGCATTTGCGTATCTTGCACCTTTGAAACCCCTTGCTAAGGGATTGGTTCAATCCAGGATTGTCTTCTTCTGAGGGCTGGCATCCAGCGCATTTCCCATTAATGAATTTCCTGCATGCACCGCAATACAGTCCACATGCGGCTATCTGCTGAGGGTTATTTGAAATTGTTCCCATGTCATTGATGATATTTCAATTTAAAACCATTAGTGTTATACTCAAAAAACCAAAGTCCGTCCAGCCGGTATTCTCGGCGTAAAGGCGCTGCATCTCAGGGGCTATCCTGTTGACGTACATCGGGCCGATGGCGTCATAGTCGGGCTATACAGCCTGCCCTTAGGTGCGAGTCAAGAGACATGAATGATTTAACAAAAAATAAACACACTGACAACATCATTCTGTAAACGAGCCAATCTCAATCAGATTTCCATCAGGGTCTGCCACATAGCAGGTGCGTTGCCCCCAAGGCTCCGTCGTAGGCGCGAAAACAGGTGTGGCACCATTTTCGAGTGCATGATGGTATCCCTTGTCAACGTCAGCGAAGGTGGGCACGTCAAATGCCAGTTCCATTGTGCCGTTGAAGCCTTCTGGATAGCGGAACTTCTGCGAGATCATCTCTTCCAAAGCATTGCGGGGAAATAGAATAAGACGCATGTCGCCCAATGTCATCTCCACATTTGGCTGGACACCATCCCAATCGGTGGTGAAACCGAAGGTTTTCGTGTAAAAATCGACAGTTGCCTTATTGTCTCTTGTGAAAAGCCCAACGGTATTGAATTTGAAACGGAGACATCGTCCCTCACCTTGTGCACCGCCCGTAACGACGGCCATTTTATCCTTATCATTCATTGTTTGCTTTTTTAAGTCTATTCTCTAAAAATTGCATTTCTACAGGCTTCTCTTCAAATAAAGTATAGAATGACGCAAGTCGGAAACAGGTTCCATCTGGAGCCGATACAGCTTCCCGCCCATCAGGTATTCACTCCATAGAAGATGAAGCTGAAAAAACGCTTCATATCTGTTGATGTTTAAGTTCCAATTTGTCTGTAGTTTTTATCCAAGTCATTTTAATATGAGCAATGCCATCAAGCATGAAGGTCTCGGACGACTGCTCGAATCCCACGCTTTCATAGAATCCTCTGGCATATTCCTGGGCTTCGAGTTCAATACGCTTGGCATCAAAATGCTCAATCGCTGCACCAATGGCATGAAGCATAATCTGTTTGCCATAGCCTTTGCCACGCTCGACTGCAATGACCCTGCCAATGGAAACCTCCTTCATGTGTGTGCCGGCAGGACATACGCGCGCCAAGGCGACAACCTTTTCTCCATTGGTCATCCATAGGTGAATGGATTGTTGGTCATCTCCGTCCATGTCTTGATAGACACAGTTCTGCTCGACCACAAAAACCTCACTACGAACTTTCAAAAGTTCATAAAGCTCGTCCGTAGTCAGTTCTTCAAACGATTTCTTATGCAATAAAAGTTTGTCATTCATATCTCATCAAAATGTTGAGTCGAGACCACGGTAAAGCTGAAAAAGGTATCACACATTAAATTTGGGACCTTCTTCGACGCATGTGCACAATGTCTTAAAACGAAATTCCGAATGGTCCGCCCATCCTTACTATGACAGCACCCCGTTGTCGTATTACTCATATAACGATATAATTTTATATTTCAAATGTAAAATTAATGTTTTTATCTATTTTATGTTAGGTTGACACAAGAAAAATGAAAGATTTAACATCAATTTAACATATTGACTTTATGATTACACTCACACAAATCCCCAACTATCTGTGACATCGTAAAAATATGAGGAAGTCGCCAAACATGAAGACATCTGGCGATTTCCTTATTCCTACAGACATCTCGCTCATTTCAAAAATAGTGCCATAACGCTCTTCAAAGCACTATTTCACCACGATTTTACGTCCGTCGGAGATGTAAATGCCTTTTTTACGAGCCGTCGTAGGGCGGCCCTGCAAGTCGAAGACCTTATGGTTCAATACCGTCTTCAATGGCTCTACTAGCTTAATTCCCGTAGTACCACAAGGCTCAAGATACCAGCAGTATTGAGCCTCTGTAAACGATTCGCCGTCGGGCGCATTGCCCGTCACGCCATACCAACAGTTGTTACTGCTTGAGTTATTGTCGAGGTTCGTGCTGCGAATGGCATAGAGGCCAGTCTGTTTGTTGAGATAAATCGGATGAAGCGTCGAAGCATTGAGATCGACACTTTTGCCAAAATAGTTTTTGATGCCAAAACCGTAGTCCTTGTTCTCCAAAAAATAGACCTTTCCTTCTTTTTCCCATGCCTTGATGGAATTGTACATCGGATAGTCGGCGGCATTGTAGCCCGTCACCTTCCACACCGCGCCAGTGGCCTCGGAATCGCTGGTCAGGGCGACGTCGCGCGTGGTTTCCGACTTCTGTTGCAGATAGAGTTTTCCACCGTCGGTGTCGTGACGGATGAGGTAGTTGCCATCGGCTAAATCGTCGTAGCGCGAGGGGAGTTTCGACTTGTCGAAGCGAAAGGAATAGCGCGCGCCCTCCGTCGTCGCGAAGCTGATTTCGTCGTCGGAAATGGTTTCAAATTCGACAGGATTGCCGCTTTCGTCGGTCAGCACGAAGGCGATGGCGATGTTCGGATACTTCACAACGGCCTTTTTACCGGCGTAGGAAATGATGTTGAAGCTCTCGGCCTTGCCGTCTTTCCACGTAATATCGACCTCGAAATTGCCGACGGCACGCAGACCGCGCACTTCACCGTTTTTCCAGACCGAAGGTAGAGCCGGCAGAATCATCAGTTTCTCGGTGTGGCTTTGCAGCAGCATTTCGGCCATACCTGCGCACGCACCGAAGTTTCCGTCGATTTGGAAGGGCGGATGGGCGTCCCAGAGGTTTTCATAGATACCACCGCCGCCCGTCGTGAGTTTCAGGGCATTGGTGATAATCGTGTGGCAGCCTTCGGGATTGGCGATTCGAGCGTTCAGGTTGATTTTCCAACCCATCGACCAACCCGTGCTACCGTAGCCACGAGTCAGAATCGACTGCCGTGCCGCTGCATAGA
>ONQK01000170.1 GCA_900319895.1 uncultured Prevotella sp.
ATGAAATATGCAAAAAACATGTAACAAATGGTTCGTTTTTTTCACACCAATCTAACAATTCGTAGCCTTCAAGCCCCATTTGCTTGAAAAATTGTACTCTGTTCGGCAGGATCCACACCCTTTTCCCAAAAATTTCCGACATCCCATCATCAATTCACTTGCTTTTTGCCACAAAACGCTTTTAAATAATTAGCATTAAAGGCTATTTTTTTACAAAAAATAAGTTAAGTCGCTTTAAAACAAATAAAAATAGCCTTTTTTTGTATTATTTTCAATTTTTTTTTCAAGAAAAATTTTGCACATAGAAAAAAAAAATCTAATTTTGGTGCCGTCGATGAAGAACAACATTTTAGGATAAACGAAATTCCTTATGTCTCTACACATCGTATAAAATAAAAAATTAATAACTTAATAAAAGTTACGGCATTATGCCCAAAAAAAGTATTATTAACCTTAACGTAAAAGTAAAAAAGATGAGAAAATTTTTACTGTCTGTTGCAGCAGTCCTATTCACCTGCTGCCTCGGAGCATATGCTGCTCCGGTAGACAAAGCCAAGGCCATGAAGCTGGCCGGAGAGTTTTTTACAAGCCATGCCGCTAAAAGCGGCAAGTCTCCTAAAAAAGTCAGCCTGAAAATGGCTAACAAGCCGACAGGAGAAGGGGATAACAGTTTGCTTTACATCTTCAACAACGAAGATGGCAAAGGCTATGTGATCGTTGCAGGAGACGACCGCGTGCAAAACATTCTGGCTTTCTCCGAAGAGGGAAGTCTTACTGAAGAGAGTTTCCGCAACAACACTTCTTTGAAGTGGCTGTTGGGAGAGTATGAGCAGCAAATCACTTGGGTAATCAACAATTTGCCCGAAAAACCTTCAAAAATGTCTGCTCGCAAGATTGGGGAATACGAGATCCAGATGAACCCGTTGTTGGACTATGACAACGACCGCAGAACCCGCCTCCCCCAAACCATCAGCTGGGGACAAGACTGGCCGTTTAACAAATTTGCCCCGTATGTGAACTATTCAAACGGCACAAGAGAACAAACGGTTTCGGGTTGTGTGGCGACAGCGATTTCTACGGTTATGCGCTGGCACAAATGGCCCGAGCGCCCAAGAGGTCAATTGTCTTACCGCTGGAACGGCATAACAATGAGCTTGAACTTCGATGGCACAGGCTCGGAGAATGCTCCTTATGACTGGAACAACATGCCGGCAGCCGTTACATCTACTGGTACGAACCGTCAGACCGGCCGCCGTTGTACAGAAGTGGAGTCAGACAACATTGGTCGTCTTTTGCGCGACGTCGGCTATGCCGTTCGCATGGGCTATGGCGTAGCTTCACAAGGTGGTAGCGGAACACAGCTGTATTATGCCCCCAACCCATTGATTACGAACTTTGGCTATGCCGACAACCTCACCCACATTTATCGTTCAGCTTATACAAGCCAGCAATGGTGGAATGAGATTGTAGACGAGTTGAGCACCTATGGCCCAATTGTCTATGCAGGTATCTCTTATTATGGTGGACACTGCTTTGTCATCGACGGCTACGCAACCAACAATTATGTACACGTTGACTGGGGATGGAACCGCATGGAAAACGGATGGTATCTTCTTAACGTACTTGAACCGGGCTCAGAAGGCATCGGCGGCGGCGGTGGCGGCTATTCAAGCAACCAGCAAATGTTGCGTTATATGCGCCCGGGCAACGGCGGTGAAGCGCCCGTGGATCCTCTTAAGGTTTCAGACCTGTACATCTATACTCCTGCCAACGGTCGCGTATTGAACGCCAAAGACCAGGTGGTAACTGTAGATGTTGGCAATATGCATAAGAGAGACAACTACAACGGTGTGTTATACCTGGCTGTGCTTCCTGTAACAAGTACAAGCACGTCAGCTGCAATTGTAGCAACTGCAAACAACATTAGCATACCTGCAGAAGGTCATACCTTAGTGCGTTTCAACGCCGACCTCTCAAACTTGGACAAAGGCAAATACAATGTGTTTGTTGCTGGCAGAATCGGATCAATGGAAGCAATTCCTGAAATCGCAGGTGAGATTGAGATCGTTGGAGACAACGGCGGAAACGTAGATCCTACTCCGACTCCGGATCCAGTTGTTGACTACAGACTCTCTGGTGCAGAAATTGCACAAGTCAGCACCCAGCAAGGCATTGCCTCTACATTCAGCATGAAGTTGAAGAATACTGGCCTTGGCATGTTTGACAACATCATCAAGGTTTATGCAACCCAAGGCTATAGCATTTACTCTGGCAAGCAGATTGCAGAACAAAGATGCCAAATCGGCGCTAATTCTGAAAAGACCATCACATTCTCTACAAATGCCACCTACAACACATTGGCAGCAGGCGAGTACAAGCTGATGTTGCGCTATATCGACAAAGACGGCCAAGAAGTGTCCATGTATCTTGACGGCGGTGTCTACGAGTCTGTCTTAGGCAAGATGACTATCTCTGAAAACGTGGCTCCCCAAGTGCAAGACTTCAACTTGGACATCACCGAAAGAACAGAGGTGTCTACTGTGATGGGTGTTCAGTCTAACATCAACATTATGGTCAACAACACTGGCAACGGCGCTTACGATGACGCATTTACGCTTTATGCAGTACCAAAGTCTTCTACAAGCTTCGCAGATAGAGTTTTGATTTCAACAGCTGCAGGCAAAATTGATGCCGACACCAAGAAGACCATCGTCTTCTCGACCAACGAGGCTTACAAGTCTTTGGCAGCAGGCGAATACAAGCTTGTTGTAGGCTACAAAAAAGAGGGCGCAGAACAATATCTCCGCTTAGCAGGTCTCACCAGCAACTGGATTGCGACACTGACCATCGGAGAAGAACAAGTTCAGAGAACCGATGCGTTCAAGATGTCCATACCTGCTGAATTTACAGCAAGAACAACACAGGGTGCAGAGTCTACCATCGCCGTGACATTGCATAACTCAGGTTCTGGCTCATTCAACGACGTAGTAAGGATCTATGCAACCTCTGGATATAGCTATTATACCGCTAAATTGATTGCAGAACAAGAATGTGCCTTGAAAGTTGGCGATACCAAGACTTTCACATTCACGACAAACGATACTTACAACACTTTCAAAGAAGGTGAATACAAGATCATCATCCGTGTGTTAAGAAACGACAGAGAAGAATACGTTTACCTGAACAACACATACAACGACAAGTCTGGCAAGCTCATTGTTGAGCCTGGAATCGGCGGCACTACTGGCATCAATGAGGTGGCAACAGGCGCATCAAGCGACGCGATGTTCAACCTCGGCGGTCAGCGAGTAAGCAAAGAATACAAGGGCGTTGTTATCGTTAACGGTAAAAAAGTCGTTAAGAAATAAAGAAAAGAAATCATTTTTAATGATAAACCAACAGATAAGGCGGGAAATGAGGCTTTCATTTCCCGCCTTATTATTTTTTTTCGTTTTGACAAACTCTTCAATTTACACCATTTTTCCTTTTAAATTATTCTGCGCAACCCCGTCCATCCTTTTACTTGCCCCTTCCAGACAGACAAAATGGTGTTAAGTTGTCAAAATGCCCGCTCACTTTTGAACAGAAAAAAACCGTCTTTTTTTGAGAATTCGGATAAAAAACTATAATTTTGCGCCCGTTTTACAGGAGGAGATCCTCCAGATACTTATTATGAATTAAAGTAAATATAATTTAAAATGAAAAAAAAACTTATCTCCATCCTAGCTTATCTTCTAGTGTGCCTCGGGGGTTTTGCTGCCCCAATAGATCAAGCCAGTGCATTGAAGTTGGCAACAGAATTCTTTGCAAAACATTCAGCAAAAAAAGGTGTATCATCACTAAAAGTAGCCCCCAAGACAGGGCGGCCGTCGACGATGTCAAACACCACTGACAATCTCCTGTACATTGTCAACCGCGGCGAGAACAACGGCTATGCAATCATCGCCGGCGACAACCGCGTATCACCAATTTTAGCCTTTTCGGAAACAGGTTCATTGACACAAACCGACCTCCAACGACATCCCGCCTTAAATTGGATGCTCAGTGAATACGAAAAACAAATCAAGTGGGCAATGACCCACCTTTCCGACCGCCCATTCAAGGCAACAGCAAGGAAAGCTGATGCAAACCGCACGCCCATCGAACCTCTTTTAGAATACGAGAACGACCGCAAGACGCGACGGGAGCGGCCTATTCAATGGGGGCAAGGATGGCCCTTCAACGCGTACACCCCCCAAGTCACATTAGCATCGGGCGACCTTCACTCTTGTCCAACCGGTTGTGTGGCTACGGCAATCGCGACAGTAATGCGCTGGCACAAATGGCCCAAAAAACCAGTAGGGACAACAGGATACTGGTGGAATGGCAATTATTTGGGACTGGATTTTAACGGAGAAACCCCTGAGAATTCCGCATACGACTGGGAGCAAATGCCAGAGGCCCCTTGCTGGTTCTCGCCTAGCCTGGGCGTCATGAATTTGCCATCGGCACTTCAAGCCGACAATATCGGCCGGCTTTTGCGCGACGTGGGCTATTCGTTGGGCATGGACTATGGCACCTTCGGTTCCAGTACAAGAACAGAGTATTGGATTACAGCCGCACATGAGAATTTCGGCTATAAAAAATCAATCAAAAACATTGAGCGTAAAGATTTCACGCCAGAAGGCTGGGAAAATGAGATTTATGACGAATTGAGCAACTATGGCCCGATTATCTATGTGGGTACGGCAGATACTACCGCCCATTGTTTTGTCGTAGATGGTTGGAAAAGCGGGAATTACCTGCACATTGACTGGGGATGGGACGGCTCTTTCAATGGTTGGTTCCAGCTGAACGCCTTCAACGTGCCAGAGAACATCATTCAAGACGGAAGCTACAACCGGAGGCACCGCATGTTGAGGTTTGTCAAGCCCGACAGGGAAGATGATGCCGAAAATGGCATCTTATATGCCAGCGGAAAAGACTTGTATTCACCCGTCATGAGCACTCAAATCGTAAGACAAGAGAATTTCCAAAAAGTAATCATCAACATAGCAAACCGGGACACACTTTTGGAATATAAAGGCCAGCTCGCCTTGTCTTTGCGTAAAAAAGGGGGCAATTCCTCCAACGTCGTGGCCACCACGACGGCGACCATTGAAAAGGATAACTACAAGCATGTCTTGTTCTATGCCAACTTGGCTACTTACCAAGAAGGCGAGTATGAAATGAGCGTCGGCTATGCAGACGGCAACGATTACACGGACATCACGACTGTCGGCACACTGTTCATCCATTGCGACGATACAGTGCCTGAGCCATCAGAGGTCGCAGACGGCAACGACCTTTACGCCATGAGCATGTGGATGCCCATGGAAGTTCTCCCCGACACAAAACAAGCGCTTAGCGCATGTGTGGGGAACTTCAATCCGACTCTGCCTTATAGCGGGACATTGGGATTCTATGCCTCAACAGAAGAAAATGGTGAAGAAAAGGCCGTCATCATAGGAAGTTCACCAGCATATATCCCCGCCGGAGGCAGGGTTGTTGTAGAATTTGAGGCCAACTTGGGCGGCTTTAAGCCTGGCAGGTATCTGATCTTTGTGAAAGATCTCACGGGAGAAGGGCAACAAGATTTGATAAAAGCAAATGCCTTCAATATCATAGGGCATATCGGCGAGGACTCCTCTATCTTCGACCACTTGCTGACAGTAAACCAGAAATCCGATGAAAAAATCGTCACACAAGAGGGAATGGGGACAAAAATTGAAGTTGACGTCCAAAACAACATGCCGCTGGAGTATGCAGACGAACTTTTCTTGTATGTGAAAAAGCCAAATGAAGAAATGCAAGATGCGGTACAAATCTCTTCTGGCAACGTA
>ONQK01000171.1 GCA_900319895.1 uncultured Prevotella sp.
AAATGCCAAGAATAATGTCTGCCGGCGGTATTCGTGTATGCCCGTCTCCGCCTACCGCTTTTTCTTTGATTGCTGTCTGGCAAAACAGGCACAAAAAAACGGCTCATTGCCACCGGCCAAGACTTTTCCTATTTGATGGAATTTGGGCTGACACTCGCTCGTAGCATCAGCCCTTTTGATGATATGGCCATGTGCAGGCTCCAAATATTTAAGAATAGGCTGAAAGGACTTTTTCTGTGCCCTCCCGTTGCCGCCTGCTCTTTCGATGCCTTTTTCTCAGCAGCTCAAAGTCCCAAGCTCTTTTTAATGGCTTCTATTTTCGCCAAACTCTCACTCATGCAACGTTCATAGCTTTCAGCATTCTCCATTTTATCCTTGATTTCGAGATAAAACTTGATTTTGGGCTCCGTGCCCGACGGACGTACGCTGACTTTCGTTCCGTCCTCGCAAAACCATTGCAGCACATTGCTCGTCGCGGGCATTTCGAGCCTCGTCACGTTGCCCTGTTCGTCGGTTTGTTCCAATTTTTGGAAATCTTTCGATAAAACAATCCGGCTGCCACCCAAGTCTTTAGGCGGATGGTTGCGATAGTCGGTCATCATTTGCTTGATTTCATCCGCTCCGCTCTTGCCGGGCTTCACCACATTGATGGTGTGCTCGTTGGAGAATCCATACTGCATGTAAATGTCCATGAGCAAGTCGTAAAGTGTCATGCCATTGTCCTTCGCCCATGCCGCTATCTCGCAAATCAAGCAAATCGAGGCTGGTGAGTCTTTGTCGCGCACCTTGTCGTAGGGCAAAAATCCGAAGCTCTCTTCGCCTCCGCCGATGTATTTCTCCTTGCCCTCAGAGATCCTGATTTCATTGGCAATCCACTTGAATCCTGTGTAGCAGTCGCGCAGCTGAACGCCCTGTTTCTTGGCAATTTCAGTGATGACTTCTGTCGTGACGATGGTTTTCACGAGGAATTCATTGCCTTTGAGCTGCCCCAACTTCTTCTTGTTGGTGATGATGTACCACGAAAACATCATGCAAGTCTGGTTGCCATTGATGATTTCCCACTCACCCCTGGCATTGCGGCAAACGATGGCCAGGCGGTCTGCGTCGGGGTCGGATGCGATGACCAAGTCGGCATCGAGCCGCGTGCCCAGCTTCATGCCCAAAGTCATCGCTTCTGCATTCTCCGGATTCGGCGACACTACGGTTGGGAAATTGCCGTCAATCACCATTTGTTCGGGAACGACATGGATGTTCTGGAACCCCCAGGAGCGCAACGCCATCGGCACGATGACACGCCCTGTGCCGTGCATGGGTGAATAGACGATGTTCAGGTCTTTTTGCCGAAGGATGACCTCCTGGTCCACCATGGCTTCCTTGACTGCCATCAAATAGTCCCAGTCCATCTCCCCGCCGATGATTTCTATCAAATCGGAATTGCCCTCAAACTTCACGTCATTGACCTTCACCTTGTTCACCTCGTCGATGATCCCCTTGTCGTGCGGTGCGAGCACCTGCGCGCCATCTTCCCAATAGGCCTTGTAGCCGTTATATTCCCTGGGGTTGTGGCTCGCAGTAACGTTGACACCTGCCTGGCAGCCTAAATGGCGGATGGCAAAGGAGACTTCCGGCGTTGGACGAAGGCTCTCGAAGAGATAGGCCTTGATGCCGTTCGCCGAGAAAATATTGGCAACAGTTTCAGCATACATCCTGCCGTTGTTGCGACAATCGTGGCAAACCACAACCGAACACCGGCGCCCCGGAAATGCTTTCAAAATATAGTTGGCAAATCCTTGCGTCGCCATGCCAACGATATAAATATTCATGCGGTTGGTACCCGCGCCCATGATGCCACGCAGGCCGCCGGTTCCAAACTCCAGGTCTTTGTAGAAAGCGTCAATCAACTCCGACTTGTCTTGGCTATCAAGCATTTGTTGAACACTTTTGCGCGTCTCCTCATCAAAAGCCGGCGACAACCATTCTTTCGCTTTTGCCTCGCACAGGGCAAGAAGCGCTGCATTATTATTTTCCATAAATGATATAATTTACTGTATGATATTTTATAAGCAAGGTTACAAAGATAAAAAGAAAAAAATGAAAAAAATCAATCGTGCAAATATTTTTTTGTGAGAACGAAACAAAAAAACAGAAAAAACGCTTGAAAGCCTGACGGAAACAGCTGTTTCAAGAAGCATAAAAAAACGAAGACAAAGGCACAATCCTTTGATTTACAACACTTTAAATACTTAAAAAAACATAAAATCCTTGCTCGTTTTACCTAAAAAACCTACCTTTGCACCCCGAAAACGTGTTCGAGGACAAAATCCGGGGCAACAAGTTTCCTTGCTTCCGGTAACTGTCGCGAAGACAATTGCTAACTGACACCCAGGCTTAGGTTCCTGCTGCGTCCAGAGACCTTTGTCGCGAGTACAGCCTTCTGACTGAATTCAGGTGTCAAAAACACTAAAGTATGAGAAAAAAGAAATTTGTATGTTTAACAATTTTAATGACAATCATGTTATCGGCACATGCCGGTGAAGAAGAAAAAACGGAATTTACTGTAGAGGACTGGGAACCCATCATGGAAGCCATCATCCAAGTAGAAAGTAACGGCAAACACAATGCCAAAAACGGCAACCAGATCGGAGCAATGCAAATCACACCGATACTCGTTGCTGACTGCAACAGGATTCTTGAACAGCGAAAAAGTAAAAAAAGATTCAAATTGTCCGACCGCTTCAGCGTCGAGAAGTCAAAGGAAATGTTCCTGATCATCCAGTCCAGATACAACCCTGACAATGACATCGAAAAAGGCATCAGGCTATGGAATGGAGGTTGTAATTACAGTGTTAAAGGCACTCAGCGATACTATCGCAAAGTCATGCAAGCCATGAAATAGCTTTTCAGCCGAATAACCTCTGGCCGCACTACAAAAGGTGCGGCCAGATTTTCTTTAAATTTAAATTAGATGCTGCTTTTGTAAACTAAATTAAATGCTGCTTTTGTAAAC
>ONQK01000177.1 GCA_900319895.1 uncultured Prevotella sp.
ACCTCTTCACACGAGCGCTCCATATCCTTTGTCTCAGGGACAAACGGATGGGGAGTTATGCTACGGTATGCCAATGAAAAATCAGCTTCGTCATCTTGTCCTAAGCCACGCGGCAAGTCGATGACCTCAACATTGTCCATGCACTGCATATCCCTAAACACCGTATTCCGGAGGCGTTCCGCACGCAGCAGGTCCACGTCGATTTCGCTCACGACGAGTTGAGGCTCAAGACAAAATCGCGCAGCCTCCGCTAACCGACGACCATTTTCGGCAATCATCGCCTGGCCGCCAAAGACGACATCCTGAGTGCTTTCACCGAATCCACTGCCGCAATAGACGTATCCGCTGAGCGTCCGGGCGCTCTGTTGACACAGTAGCGAGGTCAAACAATCGTATTTACCAATCAGCTCGTGACTTGCCGAAGGGTTTAAGATAAGGTCTGCGCCCGCCAAGGCCATCCGGCTGCTCGGCGGCACCACGCTCCAAACATCTGCACCAATTTCCACGCCGAAACGTAGACCGTCGGCCGTCTCAAACAATTGTCCGCTACTTATACCGACTTCCTGCTCCGCATATCGGATTTTTGTGCCACAGCTCAATTCTGAAGCAGAGTCAAACCAGCGTTTTTCGGCAAAGTCGCCATGATTGGGCAGAAAAGTCTTTGCAACCAGGCCCAAGAGTTGTCCACGGCAAATGACCGCTGCACAATTCAACAATAAGCTCGAGATTTGAACAGGAACGCCTACGATGACGACAATGTCCTTGTCCTGTGTCAGTTCCAACAAATGCCCGACCCCTGCCTCTGCCCTCTTCTGCAAAACATGCTGCATAAACAAGTCTTGGCAAGAATATCCGGTGACTGAAAGTTCCGGGAAAGTGACGATTTCCACTCGTTTTTGGGCAGCCTCAACAATTTGCTGCCCTATTTGCCCTATGTTAAACTCCACGTCCGCCACTTTTACCGCAGGTATGGCAGCGGCGACTCTAATAAAACCATGCTTCATGACTGAATTCATTTCTCGTTTAATGCAAAGATACGAAAAATCGTCGAATTGCACCCCGCCTCCGTATCTTTTTCCAATTTTACCACGAATGTTCTCTTTTTCGAGAGCAAGATGAAAGGACTATCCCATCTAAATTCCTGTTTAATCGTTACTTGCGTCATTTAATCGTTACTTGCGTCGCACCATAGCCGTACTCTTGGAACGAGGCATCTTGATAAGGGTACTTTTTGTACCTGTAATTGAGCTCGTGCACGATGGCTTGCCGCAACACGCCCTCGCCCTTGCCATGGATGAAAACGATTTTTTGACCTTTTTTCGATTTATGTTGCTCCAAAGTCTTACGGAACACTTCAAGTTGGTAATTCAGGATGTCGCCCGAGCCCATGCCCGCCGTTGTTTCGAGCAACTCATGGGCATGCAGGTCTACAACCACGGCATCGTCGGCATTGCGCCTCTTGAAGAGCGGGTTGCCCTTGCCGCTTTCATATCGCCTCACATAAGTGTCGCTTTGCTTCTGGGGCGCGTCCTTGGCAAAGAGCTGCTGCTTCATTTTTTGGGCATCAAGTACCAGCTGGCGCGCTGGCTCATCGTTCTCGACGATTGTGTGGATCAGGGCAGGCGTTTCAAAGAAGTCGTTCTCCTGAAAAGTATGCAGTTTGTAGAATTTCACGGGATCGATACGCAACTGCACGGCAATGGCAGGTTTCAGCAAATAGCCTTTGTCCCGTTTATAGGCCACGAATTGCACACTGATGCGTTCCATGCCATTGAGGTCTTCACGCCCAAATTCTTCCAAGAACAACTTGGTGTTCGGTTCCACTTCACCGTCGGCACGCAAATTCCAGCTGTTGCCTTCTGCCGTCGCATAAGTGTACTTGATGTAATAGTTGCTGTCATTGACCAAATAAGCCTCAAAGCGTGTGTGTGTCATCTCTTTGACATCCATCGGCACAAAGGCTACATATACCGCCAAGGCATCACCGCCTTTCCGCTCTTCCACAGGCTGCCGGAACGTTATAGGCTTGTCGGAAGGGTCGTCATCCTCAAGTTCATCCGCCCTTGGCTGCTGTTTTTTCATGTTTGGCACCGCATCCGTATGCACTTTGGCAATATTGTAGTCATCGGTTTCTGCCACGACCACTTGGCTCAAGAGCATGGGAATCTCAAATCCGTCCTCATCTTCAACCAAGACAATGTTTTTCCCTTGAAATCCCGACACGCGGCCGCCGCCTGTCTCGCTGAGGAATCTTACTTTATCTCCTATTTTCATCTTTGGATCCTACTTTTTTATGTTTTAAAAGCTGTTACACCTTCATTTTCATCCATATTTCCGCTTGCCCGCCATTATCTTCAAACGATTGGACACGGCTTGGCCTATCCGTCTAAAACCGCCGGCCTTCAAGGTCAGCCAGAGCTCCTCAAATGACCTGGAGAGCTTTGTCCATGGGCTATTCCATGCATTGACCTTGTAAAACCGCTCTTTATAAGCCACATGCTCGATGACATATCTCGGATGTTTCAGCGGAAACTCCAGTTCATGGCGTTTCATAGTGAAAATACGACGGAGTGCCCTGGGCGTCGTCTTCAAACTGCCAGAATAATGTGTGGAATTGTCCGTCACCCCCATGTTGTTGATCAGATTTTTCGACGGCATGATGGCAAGGCCATTGTTCAAGAGCATGGATGCCCAGAAGATACTCTCGTAAAAAGGTTTTCCGGCTTCCCGGTGAGCCCGGCACATCCGCATGAAATCCGAGCGGAAATTTCGTGCCTTCACCACATTGTCAAGTTGCCGGACGGCAGTTGCATCGTCCAGAAACGCATATTTTTCATCCCATTGGTCAATCACACGCCGCCACGATGCCCAGCCCCAAATGGAGAACACCGATGTGAAGAAGTAGTCGGACGTGCAGTCGGACGTAATCTCGTCCGTATTAAACCCGGCCACCATCGTCACGCGCTGGTCGTTCTCATACTTGTCAAGCATCTCCTTGCAAAAAGGGAAAAACGATTGCGACGGAACGTCGTCATCTTCCAGCACAATGACCTTGTCGGCCATTGAGAAAGCCCATTTCTGGGAAATGTATTCCGAGGGGTCGCAGCCAAAGTTACTCTCTTGATAAAGCCGATGGACTTCGCACTCCCAGTCTATCTGCCGGTCGCCCACTATCTGCCTCGATGCCTCGATGCCCGCCATGTCTCTCTCGCCGCGCGGGCCGTCTTGATAAAGGAACAGCCGCGCGGGCCGCGCCTTTCTCACTTCATCAAAAACCATCTGCAACGTGTCGGGACGATTGAAGAAAAGCATCAATACGGCAATGTCTATTTTTGCAGGATGTTTCATTATTTTAATATTTCATCAAAAAGATCGTCAATTTTCCTATGGCAAGACATCATTTCATGCCCAAAACAAGAAAATTCCTTTGTTTTCGGTTACAAAGATACACAAAATTCTCAAAAGTCGGCCACAAAGTCACAAATAAATCACGGCAGACGGCCAATATTTTGCAGGCTCCTGGGATATTTCTCAAGTTTTTTATGTACATTTGCAAACCGTACACCCACATATTTATATTATATGCGATACGAATATTCTGAGGTAGAATTGCAACAATTACATCTCCACCTTTATAAGATAGCTGCCGAATTTGACCGTGTTTGCCGGAAGCACGACATCAACTATTTCATCATTGGCGGGACTGCAATCGGCGCTTTTTATTGGGACGGAATCATACCTTGGGATGACGACATTGACATCGGCATGAGGCGGAAAGACTATGAACGCTTCCTGGAAATCGCCCCACACGAGCTGGACGGCAGCTTTTTCCTGCAATGGGTCGGCACCGATGCCCACACGCCGTTTTGGTTTACCAAGATAAGGGAAAACAACACTTTGTTCAAAGAGTCACAATTCAAAAAGGCAGATATACACCACGGCATTTCCATCGACGTGTTTCCATTTGACAACATTCCCGCCAGCCGCCTGGCAGAGAGACTTCAATATGCGGTGTTTGGCTTTTTCAATGCTTGTTTCATCGGAAAAGACATTTGGCAATGGAAGTATTGCGGAAACTGCGAGGTCGAGGAGCCGCGCCCAAGGGGTTTCCTGACTTGCCTGTTAACTAGACTTGTCGTCCTCACCTGCTCTAAAACAATGCTTTACAAGGCATTGAGATTCGTCCAGAACTGGTTCAATGGGCTGGACACCGCTTATTGCAAAAACATCATGACCGAAAAAGACAAGGTCAGGATTAAAGACATAACACCACCACAAGAAGTCAGGTTCGGAGCACTCAAACTCAAAGCGCCCAACCGTCTTGAAGACTATTTGCGCACACACTATACCGTGCTCAACAAGCATTTGCCCAAAGAACAGCAAATCAACCATCGGCCCGCAGAATTGTCGTTTGACACGCGTTCAAAAAGTCAGGGACAAAACAAAGAATAAGGAAGACCGGTGCGTCCTTTTCAAAGAACAGAGAAA
>ONQK01000145.1 GCA_900319895.1 uncultured Prevotella sp.
ATCCGGGTAATTGTAGACCAAAAAGATGCGGAAATTCTTGTCCGCATTGAGCAAAATAGCGACGGACTTGTCGCCCTGGAGCTCTCCGAGGTCCAAAAAGCCGAACTTTTGCCCATACTCTGCCAAGGGATGCAGCTCAACTTGCTGGACTGCCATGCCACAACCTCGGGAACGGGCGAAATAACACGCATCGCACCTCGACTGGTTGTCGTGGAACCCGATTATCTGCTAGACATCAGCCAAATAGCCGCCTGCTTTCAAGAATACGGGCACCATCCGTTGCTCTACACGCTTTTTCGGATGAAAGAGCGGGCAAACACACAAGCCATTTTGCTTGGAAACTATGCAGGCACGGCACTTGACGCCTTTGTCCATGAGGCTGAGGTGGAAAAAGCAGACATCTTGAAACATAGTTTTTCCACAAAACTATTGGAATATGCTTGCTGCAAAGATTTTCAGCCCCATGTCTTCAAGGAACAAGGCGCACTCCAAGCCACCAATATCGAAGAGGCCGTTGACGTGCTGTTCGAGGGCTTTTCACGCGAGCAAGCCCTGCTCGAACCCTCTTTCGTCTGCGAGCAATTGGGCATTCAAGGCCGTGTAGACCTGATGACTGCCGACTTTCGGCTATTGGTAGAGCAAAAATCGGGCAGGAACATGTCAATAGAACGAGGCAGGAAAAACGTGAACGGCAGCTGGGTCAACGACATGCACTACGTCCAACTCCTACTATATTACGGCATTTTGCAACGAAATTTCAACCTCTCGGCCCACCAACTCGACGCACGCCTGCTCTACTCCAAATATCCGCCATCAAAAGGACTGGTTGTAGTGGCATATTATCAAACACTCTTTGAAGAGGCAATACGATTTAGAAATGCTATCGTGACTCACGAATTTAACGTGGCGAAAAACGGCTTTGCAGGCATTTTACAGCAATTGACTCCGGAGACGCTTAATGTCAACCAGTTGGACACACCGTTTTTTCACCGCTACCAATGGCCGGAAATCGCACGCCTGATCCATCCGCTGCACCAGCTCACACCACTTGAACAGGCCTATTTCAACAGGATGATGACGTTTGTCATTCGCGAACAGGTCGTTTCCAGCGTCGGACTGCAGGAAGGAGTAGGTACGGCCACGGCCGACCTGTGGCAGATGCCTCTCTCAGAAAAAATCGAAACAGGGAATATCTTGACCGAACTACGCTTGACGGAACGAGGATGCGCCCTGCCACAAGAAGGATTCGACACATTGACATTTGAGATTCCAACACACGACCACGACTTTTTGCCCAATTTCAGACGAGGTGACATGGTTTTTCTTTACAGCTATGAAGCCGGCATGGAGCCAGATGTACGGAAGAACATACTCTACAAAGGCATTGTACAGGAAATCACCTCTCAAAAAGTCGTCGTACATCTATCTGACATTCAACACAATTCCATTGTCTTTGAAGGACCAGGGATGAATAAGGGCAAGACACAAAACGCAGAAAAACATTATGCCATCGAACATGCCGCCAGCCGAAGCGGTGCAGACAATGCAATCCGAGGACTGTATGTGCTCATGAGCACGACCAAGCACCGGCGCGACCTACTTCTAGGGCAACGTGCACCTCAGAAACGTTCCGCGACACTCTCAAAGTCGTATGACCCACGGCTGGACGACATGCTCTTGAAGGCCAAACAGGCAAAAGACTATTTCCTATTGGTCGGGCCGCCGGGAACAGGCAAGACCTCCAAGGCACTCCGATACATCGTGGAAGAGGAATGCGCTACATCATCAAAAAACATCCTGCTCACAGCCTATACCAACCGTGCCGTGGACGAAATTTGCGAGATGCTGGACGAAGCGGGTATAGATTTTCTCCGAATCGGCAGTCCTTACAGCTGTGACGAGCGGTTCCACGGCCGTCTTTTGGATGCCTTGGCAGGCAAAACGCTAAAATTAGCTGAGGTGAGAAGGCGTATTGAGCAAGTGCAAGTCATCGTTTGCACCACAACCATGCTGCAATCAAGACCCTACTTGTTCAACCTCAAAAGATTCTCTCTGGCGGTGGTCGACGAAGCCTCCCAAATACTGGAACCAGCCATCATGGGGCTGCTGGCCGCTCACGACAAAGACGTCTTCATCGAAAAATTCATCTTGATAGGCGACTACAAGCAATTGCCCGCCGTGGTGCAACAACCGGCCGAGGGGACACAAGTTGATGAGGAAAACCTGCGTGCCATTGAGCTGGACGACTGCCGCAATTCGCTGTTTGAACGGCTGATACGCTGGGAACGGCGGCAGCGGCGCACCGACTTCATGGCCACTTTATGCTATCAGGGGCGCATGCACCCCGATTTGGCGGCATTTTCCAATCAAATGTTTTACAATGACGAACAGCTCAAACCCGTCCCATGCCCTCATCAGACAGAGACGAAACTCTCGTATAGGACACTATACGGCGACCGCCTCGACGAGCTGCTGTGCCGACACCGGATGATTTTCATGGCCTCCAAATCCAACCACACAGCCAATTCCTCCGACAAGGTCAATGCAGATGAGGCAAAAACGGCGGCAAAAGTCCTTCAACGCATCAGGATGTATTACGGAGAAGACTTTCAAACCGCACATACGGTCGGTGTCATCGTGCCTTACAGGAACCAGATTGCCATGATTAGAAAGGAAATTGAACGCCTGGACATGCCCGAGCTACTAGACGTTTCAATCGATACGGTAGAACGCTATCAAGGCAGCCAGCGTGATGTCATCATCTACTCGTTCACCATCCAGCACAATTACCAACTAGAGTTCTTGACCAGCAACACTTTCCTTGAAGATGGAAGGCCCATCGACCGCAAGCTGAACGTCGCGCTGACGCGTGCACGGAAACAGCTCGTGTGCATCGGCAACCCCGCTGTCCTGGAGAAAAACACATTGTTCAAGGCATTGATAGACCACACCAAAACAAATGGCGGCTACGAGGCATGAGGAAATAAAACTGCCTAAATCACACTTTTTGCCACAATCCTTCAATCATTTTGCACTTTTTTTATACTTTTGCAGTCAGACCTAAACCCTTCAAAATGAATTTGATACAATTTCTGAAAAATTGGACACTGCCCGTTTCCATGCTGACAGGCACAATTCTCTACCTGACATTTGCCTTTGTGCCAGCCCTTGACGGCACCGCCACTTTTTTCGCGCCAATTTTCGACTCCATTCTGCTGCTCTTCATGTTTTTCATCCTGTTTGTGACTTTCTGCAACGTCGATTTCCACCAGTTGAGACTCGTGCGCTGGCACTTGTGGGTAACCTTGATACAACTATTGCTCATCGCCTTGATCGTCGGCTTGATCTTCGAGTTTGGCATGACCGGCAACAGCCTTATACTCATGGAAGCCATTTTGGCATGCATCATCTGCCCGGGCGCGACCGCCGCCCCGGTCGTGACTAAAAAACTTGGAGGGAACATTGAAGAAGTCACCGCCAACACTTTTTTCTCTAATTTCATCACAGCGGCTTTGGTGCCCATCATCTTTCCGCTTATCGACGCCGACCTTACAATGTCGTTCATGCAATCGTTTTTACTCATATTATACAAAGTGTGCCTCATATTGATTGTGCCCATGTTGCTAGCCTATGTCGTAAAACATTACATGAAAAGCCTGCATCGCCGCATCATCAGCGTGCCCGACCTCGCCTATTACACATGGGGATGCTCGCTGATGATTGTCACGGGAACAACCGTCAAGAACATCATACACGCCAATACTACGGCATCGTTTCTGCTACTCATCGCCAGCCTGGGTCTATTGGTGTGCATCACTCAGTTCGCCCTCGGCCGCTGGGTCGGCGCTCATTTCAACCGTCCCATTGAAGCGGGACAAGCATTAGGGCAGAAAAACACGGCTTTTGCCATCTGGATCGCCTATACTTACCTTAATCCATTGTCCTCCGTCGGGCCGGGCTGCTATATTCTTTGGCAAAACACCATCAACAGTTTCGAAATATGGAAAAGGCGTAAAAAGATGGAGAAGAGTTTGCCTGAAACAAAAATGCAGCAACATTAAAACAGGATGTTGCTGCATTTCCAAGGCTTAGAATCCTCATTTTTCAACCTTTTTCACCGGCCGCAGAATGCTGTGATAACGCTCCAAGTCATTGAGCAAGTCAACAGCCGCCTGCACCTGCTTGTCACTCTTCAAGCTGTTTTCGACAGCACCTCTCTGATAGTAATAAGCCGTAATAATGTCGCTCTCCAATACCTGTTTTATCATGCTCTTATTGTATTCAAGGTCTTTCTCAATATTATGACTTAGCTTTTGCTGCAGATGCTCAAAATCTTCTTTCGTATCTTCATAATATCCCTCAAACTTCACCAATTTCAGCAATTCCTGCAAATATTTCTCACTGTCACGCCCATAAGTGAAGCCTTTGCCGACAACATGCTTCTTGAAAGCCTCGTAATCAGCATCCGACAACTCGAAATCGCCCGGCTTTGCAATGGTCGGATGCGACTTGACATACTCGCTTACATAATCAAAAATAACCTCCGTAGAGTCGCGCCCGCTGATCAAATAATAGATGATAGAGGGCACAGAGTCATTCTCCACCTTGACATCTGGCATGATGCCGCCACCATCATACACCTTTCGCCCATTCAACGTGTAAAAAGTCTGTTTCAAAGAATCAACAAGCTCATTGGCAACCGCACTTCCGTCGCGATTGTACTTTACAGCCTGAATACAACGGCCACTCGGTATATAATACTTCGCAGTAGTCAACTTCAACGTCTCATTATAAGGCAAGTTAACGGTCATCTGCACCAATCCCTTCCCATAAGTCCGTGTGCCCATGACTACAGCCCTGTCAAGGTCTTGAAGCGCACCGCTGGTTATCTCGCCAGCACTGGCAGTACCATTGTTCACCAGCACTACAATAGGCATCAACGAGTCTATTGGCTCCACTTTTGCCCTAAATTCCATATTGGCGCGCTTTATCTTCCCACGATTCTCAACAATCATGGTGCCTTTGGGTACAAACATATTAACAATATCCACCGACTCCTGCTCCGAGCCGCCGCCGTTGCCACGCAAATCAAGGATTAACGACTTCATGCCCTGGCGCTGCAAGTCGACTATCGCGCGTCGCATGTCTTTTGAGCAACCGTCGGTAAACGACTGCAAGTTTATATAGCCGATGTGATTCTCACGCATACCATAAAATGGGATGGCAGGATTCTGGATAATGCGACGGGTAATCTTCATCTTCATCTTCTTGTTGGTAGAAGGACGGAATACCTGAATGACAAAGCTTGTGCCAGGGTCGCCGCGCAAATGCGAGCTGACGAAACTGACATCCTTGCCTTTGCAGGAGACATTGTCAATGGCAAGAATCACATCGCCTTTCTTCAAACCGGCCTCCACTGCCGGATTACCCTCATAAGGCTCGTCTATGACAACCTCTTTTCCCAACTGATGATACTTGATCAGCGCACCAATGCCGGCATACTTGCCCGTGGTCATAAACTTCAAGTCCTTCAAGTCCTTCTCCGAATAATATTCCGTATAAGGGTCCAAGCTCCGAAGCATCATTCTGATGCCGTTGCCCACAGTCTGGTCGGCATTCAGCGTATCCACATACATCAAGTCGAGCTGTTTGTAGATAATGTTAAAAACATCAAGATTCTTGGCAACCTTGAAATGATGGTCTTTGTCTGCTTGTGCATGAATGCCGGAACTGGACAGCACAAATGCTACGAATAAAAATAAAAAACGATCTATCATAAACATGATTCTAAAATTCTTAACCTGAAAAAGTAAGAAACCCCTCTATTTCTACTGCAAAAATACATTATTGCAGCCGATTTAAGCGATTTTTTTACAAAAAAAATGATTTTTTTTTGAAAAAGTTTGGTAAAATGAAAAAAACATCTTATTTTTGCACACGCTAAAAGCAATTAACCGCTTCAGTAGCTCAGTTGGTTAGAGCACCTGACTGTTAATCAGGGGGTCGTTGGTTCAAGCCCATCCTGAAGCGCAAATCAAGGAGTTA
>ONQK01000179.1 GCA_900319895.1 uncultured Prevotella sp.
AGAAAGGAAACTACAACACACATTTTGTCGAGCATAATGCTGTGCGCCTGCGGCCGCGCCCTGGTTTTAAGAATGAGAGCGAGGAAATGGCCGTGATAGCCGCATACATTGACTATCTGATGAATCTGGAGGAGAACACCACGCAGCCCGACCAAAAGTCGGCCATTAGCCGATGGCGCTCGTTTGGCTTGCAGAAAGGTGTTTTGAGGGTATAAGCAATTGAGTTTATGGAAATACAAGTAGGAAACAAGACCATGGAGGTGACGTTGCTCTCAAAGGAAGGCAATGTGGTGAAAATTGACATCGACGGGCGTATCTACGAGGCAGACGTGGCGATGTTGCAGAACGGCAGCTGCTCCATCATCCATGAAGGCAATTCGTACAAGGCCGAGTTCGTGAAAAGTGAGAGCGGAAAGCACTATCGTGTTAATGTAAACTATTCCACTTACCAGATTGACATGCTCGACTCACAGGCAAAATACATGCGTATGCGGAAACATTCCGCTACGACGAGCCAAAAGGACACGATTACGGCAGCTATGCCATGCAAAATCGTCAAGGTTTACTGTAAAAAAGGCGACCTGCTCAAGGCCGGTGACACGGCACTGATGATGGAGGCGATGAAAATGCAGTCGTACTATCAAGTGGCAGCCGACTGCCAGGTGGAGGAAGTCCTGGTCAGTGAAGGCGACAACGTACGGGTCGACCAAGTCCTGGTCAGGCTGAAGGTTGATCAGTGAGCACCAACACATGATTTTATATATATCAGAAGCGTAAACAAAGAGTCCCCGTGAGCAAAAGCTGAACCGTGCTCACGGGGCTTGAGAAAAGAAACCAAAAAAAGGAGAAGATATGGAAAAACAAGATAAACTGACAGCTCGCCAGCGCATCGAAACCCTGCTGGACACAGGTACATTCGTGGAGACGGACAAGCACGTCGTACATCGCTGTACCGACTTTGGCATGGAGAAAAAACATATTGAGGGCGATGGTGTAATTGCCGGTTATGGAAAAATTGACGGCAGGCTCGTCTTCGTCTATGCGTTCGACTTTGCGGTATTTGGCGGCTCGCTCTCGGCCGCTAATGCCCAGAAGATAGAGAAGATACAGAAGTTGGCACTCAAAAACGGGGCACCCATCATCTCACTGAACGATTCCGGAGGCGCACGAATACAAGAAGGCGTTGAGTCGTTGACGGGATTTGCCAAAATATTCTATCAAAATGTCATGGCATCGGGTGTTATCCCGCAAATCTCAGCCATCATGGGCGCCTGTGCCGGTGGATCGTGCTATTCACCAGCTCTGACCGACTTCATTTTAATGGTCAAGGGGCAAAGTCAGATGTTCGTGACCGGGCCGGACGTCGTGCGCGCGGTGACCAACGAGGACGTTGACAAGGAAACGCTGGGCGGGGCGGCGGCGCATTGCTCGGTCAGCGGCGTGAGCCATTTCCTGACTGCCAATGACGAGGAGATGCTGATGACCATACGCGAGCTTGTAGGCTTCATACCCTCCAACAATATGGAAGACTCGCCCGTGCATCCGATTACCGACGAGGTGGGCAGAGTTTGTCATGAGTTGGACAATGTCGTACCGCAAGACACAAACATACCCTATGACATCCGGGACATCATCGATCCAGTATGTGACCAGCAATACTTTTTTGAAGTAATGGCTGAATTTGCCAAGAACATCGTCGTGGGGTTCGGGAGGCTGGCGGGAAGAACCGTAGGTTTTGTCGCCAACCAGCCCAATTTCCTGGCCGGCGCACTGGACATTGATGCCTCTGACAAGGCGGCGCGTTTCATCCGCTTTTGCGACTGCTTCAACATCCCGCTCATAGCCATCGAAGATGTGCCGGGATTCCTGCCTGGTGTGAATCAAGAGCACAACGGCATCATCCGTCACGGCGCTAAGGTCGTTTATGCTTTTGCAGAGGCCACGGTCCCCAAAATCACGCTCATCACGCGGAAGGCCTATGGTGGTGCATACATCGTGATGAACTCCAAATGCATCGGTGCCGACGTAAACTTGGCTTATCCGACGGCAGAAATCGCGGTCATGGGAGCCGAAGGAGCCTGCAATATCCTTTACAGGAAGGCTTCTGAGGAGCAAAGGGCGGAGGCAGTTAAAGAATACCGTGAGAAATTTGCCAATCCCATGCCCGCTGCCCGGCTGGGGTACATTGATGACATCATCCAACCGTGTGACACGCGTATCCACTTGATCCGCGCGTTGGAGATGACACGCAACAAAAGTGAAAATAACCCACCTAAAAAACACGGGAACATACCTCTTTAAGGTGAACAAAAATAATATTTTGATGTTTTTTCGCTTCCGGTTAAAGGCTTCCAAGCTTTTTTCCGGAAGCCTTTTTATCACCCGACGATGGTCGTCTTGTGGTGAGACAAGAGGTGTTGCTGGGCACCAAAAAGAGGCAGGCCATTTGAGGTGATGCCACAAATGGCCTGCCTGTTATCAAGGACTTGATGTATTCAAGCCATGGTTAGAGCAGTTTTTTGCTCAGTTTTTCCAACATGTCCACCGTCATGCCGCTGAGGTCAAATTGAGGCCTCCAATCCCACTCGTTGCGCGCGCAAGAGTCGTCCATGCAGTCTGGCCAACTGTCGGCAATGCCTTGTTTGAGAGGGTCTACATCGTAGATCATCTGGAAGTCCGGCTTGTGTTTCTTGATTTCAGCAAAAACGGTTTCAGGCGCGAAGCTCATCGCCGCCACGTTGAAGCCGTTGCGGTGGATGAGGCGCGATGGGTCGGCCTCCATCAGCGTGATGGCAGCATTGAGTGCGTCAGGCATGTACATCATGTCCATCAGCGTCCCTTCCTTGATGGGACAAGTGAATTGTTCGCCGCGGACAGCGTGGTAGTAGATGTCTACAGCATAGTCGGTGGTGCCGCCGCCCGGAGGTGTGATATAGGAGATGATGCCTGGAAAGCGTACGGAACGGGTGTCTACGCCGTATTTTTTGAAGTAATAGTCGCTGAGCAACTCCGTGGTGACTTTGCTTACGCCGTAGATGGTGCCCGGACGCTGTACGGTGTCTTGTGGCGTCATGGTGTGTGGCGTAGACAGTCCGAATGACCCGATGGAACTCGGGGTGAATACGGCACAATTGTGCTCGCGTGCTACTTCGAGGACGTTCCAGAGCCCGTCGATGCCGATTTTCCATGCCAGGCGCGGCTTTCCTTCTGCTACGACCGACAGCAATGCGGCAAGATTGTAGATGGTGTCAATGTCATATTCTTTGACAACCTTGGCAAGGCCCTGGGGGTCTGTCACATCAGTTACTGTTGACGGACCGCTTTCCAGCAATTCTCCCTTGGGTTCTGCACCGATGATGTAACCTGCAACGACATGCTCGTTGCCGTAGCGTTTCCTTAACTCCATTGTCAGCTCAGAGCCGATTTGTCCGGTTGAGCCAATGATTAATATATTCTTCATGTTAGCATGGTTTAATTTGGGTGCAAAGTAAATCATTTTTCCGCAGATATACAATTTCGAATGTTTAAAGTTTTTTAAAATTAAGGATTTTGTTAAAAAAAAATGTCAGAAATATTGTCGGATACAAAATATTTCGTTTATTTTGCGCTGAAAATCAAGATGATAACATTATAAATCTAAATTTAAGGATATTTATGTACGGAAAATTCAAAGAACATCTGGCTTCTACGTTGCAGGAAATCAAGGATGCCGGACTTTACAAAGAGGAACGCTTGATTGAAAGCCAACAGCAAGCTGCAATACAAGTAAAGGGAAAAGAGGTGCTGAACTTTTGTGCCAACAACTATCTTGGCCTTTCCAACCATCCGCGCTTGATCGACGGTGCCAAAAAGATGATGGACGCACGGGGCTACGGCATGTCCTCGGTTCGTTTCATCTGCGGGACACAAGATGCGCACAAAGAACTTGAAGCAGCCATCAGCGAGTATTTCAAGACAGAGGATACGATCCTCTATGCGGCGTGTTTCGATGCCAACGGCGGCGTGTTCGAGCCTCTGTTCACCGAAGAAGACGCTATCATCTCAGATGCGTTGAACCATGCTTCAATCATCGATGGCGTGCGACTTTGCAAGGCCAAGCGCTATCGTTATGCCAACGCCGACATGGGAGAGTTGGAAAAATGCTTGCAGGAGGCGCAGGCACAGCGTTTCCGCATCATTGTGACCGATGGTGTGTTCTCAATGGACGGCAATGTGGCACCGATGGACAAGATTTGCGACCTGGCAGAGAAATACGATGCACTCGTGATGGTGGACGAAAGCCATTCGGCCGGTGTTGTAGGGCCTACCGGGCGCGGGGTGAGCGAGTTCTTCGACACTTATGGGCGTGTGGACATCTATACCGGTACGCTAGGGAAGGCTTTTGGCGGCGCATTGGGAGGATTTACCACCGGACGCAAGGAAATCATCGACCTCTTGCGCCAGCGCTCACGTCCCTATCTGTTCTCCAACTCGCTGGCGCCAGGCATCATCGGGGCAAGCATCGAGGTCTTCAAGATGTTGAAGGAGAGCAATGAGTTGCACGACCGTCTGGTGGACAATGTCAACTATTTCCGTGACAAGATGATGTCGGCGGGATTCGACATCAAGCCGACGCAAAGTGCGATTTGCGCAGTGATGCTCTATGATGCGAAACTATCACAGGTCTATGCCGCAAAAATGCAGGAAGAGGGCATTTATGTCACCGGATTCTATTATCCGGTTGTACCAAAGGACCAGGCGCGCATCCGCGTGCAGCTCAGTGCCGGCCACAATCGTGAGCAGCTCGACCGTTGCATCAATGCTTTCATCAAGGTGGGCAAGGAATTGGGCGTGTTGAAATAAAGGCGTTTGCCGTCTAAATAGGCGGCATCGGCGCTAGAATAGCGCATGCCGGATTGCCATTGGGCCTCAAAAGTTGGAAAATGCTTTTGGGGTTCAATTTTTTTTGGAGAAAACAGATGGTGCCCAGTCAATTTTGCAAGTTGTGAAAACAATTTTCAACTTTTGATTTTTATCTGTTTTTGCTGCTTTTTTTCGTTTTTTTTTTGCTATCTTTGCCCCAATTAAAAATCATAAAAAGACATTGTATGCAAAAACATTACTTAATTGCACTCTTGTTTCTGGCATTTTCTGGAGTAGTTTCCGCCAACCCAGTTACGCCATCTGGTGCAAAGAAAACGGCGCAGGAGTTTTTCAAGAAAAACGGCCTGACCATGCAAAAAGAAGCGTATCGTGCGCCTAGGAAAGCCAACGGGCGGGCCAAAACCGACGAAGCGGCTTTTTATGTGTTCAACGCCGAGGAAAGAGGATTTGTGATAGTTAGCGGCGATGACAGGACTGCTGATATTTTGGGCTATTCTACGACAGGGAGGTTTGACCAGGCGCGCGTGCCCGCCCATGTCAAGTCTTGGCTGCAGCATTATGCCGATGAGATTGAGGCATTGGGCAATGCCAAGGTGTCGCGGAGGAAGATTATAGACATCCATGACGAAATCACGCCGAAACTCACGACCAAATGGGATCAGGCAGCGCCCTACAACCTGCAATGCCCCAACAACAGCATGACGGGATGTATGGCGACGGCTACCGCGCAAGTGATGAAATACCATCAGTGGCCGCAAGGTCAGATGCCGGAAGGATTGGAGGGATATACCACAAAGACCCTGGGCATCCAGGTTCCGTCCCTGGAGGCCACGACATTTGACTGGGACAACATGCTGGACGTGTATGACAAGGAAGCTACCGATGAGCAAAAGGCTGCTGTTGCCAAACTCATGCGCTACTGCGGCCAGATATGCGAAATGAACTATACGTCGAGCGTCTCGGGTGCAAATAGATATTTCACGGAGCGTTTTGTCAGTAAGTTCGACTATGCGCCGGGTGTCAGACACGAAACGGCCAAGAGCTATTCCATTGCAGCATGGGATGAGTTGATCTACAATGAGATCAGCAACAACCGCCCCGTCTTGTACGAGGGCTATTCCACGGGTGGTGGACATGCCTTTGTCCTGGACGGTTACAAAGACGGGCTCTATCATGTAAACTGGGGATGGAGCGGCGATTTAGACGGCTATTTCCGCCTTACCGTGATGGAGCCAGGCGACGGCGGCATCGGCGCTAGCACCACCGCCGACGGCTATTCCTGTGACCAAGGTGCGGTCATTGGCATGCAGCCTTCTTCAAGAGGGGAGTTCGTCAAACCTAAATATCTCATTGGCAACCTGGTGAAAATGCAAGCAGGCAGCCAGTCGGTCAATATGACGTTTACGCTTTACAACGAGACAGGCTCACAGACAAGGTTTGAACATGGAATTGCTCGCTTGAACGATGATTTCAGCATCAATCCCGCGCAAGTCTACCACATTGGGCGGACTAATATGGGGAATGATGACGGCACCTATGAAAGCTATAATCTTGACAGCAAACACGGCCTGCTGCCAGGCACGACGGCCAATTTCGTCCCCGTGGCTCGTGAAGAAGGCACAGAGACATGGTACAAGGCATTTAGGGACGGTGTGTATTTCTCAGTCAAGACAGTTGAGGAAAATGGTGTGAACAGCTATTTGTTGACAGCCCATCCCATAGAGAACCTTCAAGGAACAATCACAATTGAAGAAGGCGACCACAGCATTGGCATGCCCCAGAATCTTCTTGTGGCTGTCGACAATTTGGCAGAAGAGTTCCAGGGCGAGCTGCACCTTTACATCCATACGCCGCAAAGCAACAAGGACATTCTTGTCTCGTACACTGGCGCGGCAATGGAGCAGGGGAGCAGCGAGACCTTCAAATTCTCTTTTGCGCCAACCGAAGTAGGGACTTACACCATTTACATAACATCTGATTTTGGCGGACAGACCATTAATCAAGAATATATTCTAGGTAAAAATGTCGTGGCACAGACAACGCTTGAGATTGAGCCTTCGCCAATCCAGTGCACAGCACACCGTTATGAGCATTTGGCCGACCAGGCGGGAAATCCGGCGGGCGCGCGTCTCACGCTTCAAATCAGGAATGACGGCAAAAAGGATTACAATGCACCAATTGTAGCATGGATTCACCAGGAACTTTTCTCAAATTACTACAAAAAACTGGGCTGGGCAAACACGCCGACAGCCAGCATCCCTGTAAACTCGACCTTGGATTGTGTGTTCACGTTCAAGAATGGGCTTGAAGCCAACAAGAACTACAAGGCAGAAATTGCTTATGCAAAGGACTATGCTAGCACGATGTTGAGCGACTACATCATTTTTGATACGATTTTCTTCACGGTCGAATCTCCTACGGGCATTGTGTCTGTTGATGCAGAACAGCCCGAAAACATTGATTTTTACACTGTTGACGGCATCCGAATAGGTGAAAAACCGACTAAAAAAGGCATTTACATTTCCAAAGGCAAAAAAGTGGTTGTCGCTCGGTAGACAATAATGCCATTCATCATAAGAAGCGGCTGTGGGAGGTCTTCTCACAGCCGTTTCTTATCTTCTGGTTGGGCGCGAGGCAGAAAATTGAACCTGAAATTGCCGAAAAAGCCGACGTGGCTCAGTATTTTACCATAAATGCTTAAAAACAGAGAGGTTTTTGGGCATTTTTCTTAAAAAAAATCGTATTTTTGTACAAACGTATTCGTGTAAACAAAATTCATATTAAAAAAACTATTGACTTATGATTGGTGCAATAATAGGCGACATCGTGGGCTCGCGCTTTGAATTTTCCAAAGCGCCTGAAAAGAACTTCGACTTTTTTACTTCAGAATGCAATTTCACAGACGACACCATTTGTACCATTGCCATCGCAGATGCGATTTTGCACAACAAGCCCTATCAGAAGACCCTTCACGAATGGTGCCGGCGCTATCCGAAGTCGCTGGGGATGTTTGGGAGGATGTTTAGGCAATGGATTGAGAGCGACGACCCGCAGCCTTACAATAGCTTCGGGAACGGCTCTGCCATGCGAGTGAGCAGCGTCGGATGGCTTTTTAAAAATGTTGCCCGTGTGATGGAGGAGTCCAGAAAAACAGCTCTGGTGAGCCATTCGCACCCCGAGGGCATCAAAGGGGCACAGTGCGTGGCGGCGTTGGTGTTCTGGCTCCGCACTTGTCGCATAACAAAAAGTGAGGTAGCTGGTATTGTCAAAAGCAATTTCGGCTATGAAATCCCACCTTTGAAAGATATCATGAGAATTGGCAGGGAACGGCATTTTGACGGCACTTGTCAGGAAACGGTCCCTTATGCCATCCGCTGTTTCCTGGAATCAGTTGATTTTGAAGATGCCATTCGTATTGCCGTGGCGTGTGGCGGCGATACGGACACCAAAGCCAATATTACGGGGGCTATCGCTGAGGCTTATTATGAGGTGCCCGACACAATGGTTGAGCGCGCTTATGGCTATTTGCCCAATGAGATGCTCGACGTGATGGAGGAGTTTTACGCTGCCATGCTTGACATTGTGAGCAGCGAGTAGCTTTTGCCATCTACAGAAAACTTAGACGGATTGTTCTTCCGTCACAAGTAAGCGACGGCTAAGGTAAAGCGTTGGATACCAAGCGGCAAGAGAACCAACCACCAATACAGTGATGAAGA
>ONQK01000184.1 GCA_900319895.1 uncultured Prevotella sp.
TCCGCTATTTTATTCCTCTTCGGTTTAAAGCAATTGCATAACGTTTGGCATTTTCCTGATGTTCGGCAAAGGTCCGTGCGAAATTGTGCGTCCCACTAAAATCTTCTTTTGCGCACATGTAAAGATAATCGTGTTGAACATGGTTCAATACTGCATCAATGCCAGCAACCGTCGGTATCCGGATGGGGCCGGGCGGCAGACCGGCATAGCGATAGGTGTTGTACGGACTGTCTATGAGCAGCATGTTCAAGTAAATCCGCTTCACCTCAAAGCGTTTCCAGGCGAACTTCACCGTAGGGTCCGCTTGCAATGGCATACCCTTTGGATATTGATTCGAGCGCAGCTTCAAACGATTATAGTACATGCCTGCTATCATCGGTTTTTCCTTGTCATCGGCCGTTTCCTCATCCACGATGCTGGCAAGTGTCACGACCTCTTCACGGCTTAGCCCCATGGCATCGGCCCTACGCTGCCGTTCCTCGGTCCAAAACCTGTTGCACTCAGTCTTCATTCGCTCAAAAAAACTTTCTATCGGAATGTTCCAATATACTTCATAGGTATTGGGAATAAACATACAAATGACGGTTGCCGTATCATAGCCCAGTTTCCGGCAGACATCCTGATTGTTAAGGGCCTTCAAGAGCGACAAACTGTCCATCATCAGTTTTTCGCTCATCACAGCAGCCAAACGATCCTTTGTTCGGATGGGCGGTATCGTCAGCCGAACCGGCGCCTGCATCCCGTTTTTCAAGTGCCTGAATACAGTCAATGCCCCTCGTCCTGGCTCAATGGCGTAACGTCCGGTCCGGATGTTTTCCTCGTAATTGCCATGCCGTATCAACGTCGTAAAAGCATTCATGGAGTGCCCATGTGCCCACGGACGCAGTTTATGGCAGACCGAATCCACGTTGTCGTCGGCATCAATGTAAACATACTGGGTGGAGCCCAACTTTGAAAACGAAGTGAAGAAAAAATAATATAACATACTGGCAATCAATACAATACAAGCGATCCCAGAATAACAAAACTTTTTCTTTAGACCATATTTCATAACTATCAATTGAAAATCGGGTGGCAAAGTTACAAACTATTTTCGATTTACACGACATCAGGGGCAAAAAAACGCATCATTCTCACACTTAATTAACATAAAAAAGATTAAACTGAAAAAATTTACATATCTTTGTCTCATGAAAACATACGAAACTTATATTTTCGACCTTGACGGCACGCTGCTCAATACGCTCAACGACCTCGCGACAAGCACAAATTACGCTTTAAGGCAATTTGGAATAGTCGAGAGGAACACGGAGGAGATAAGGCAATTCGTCGGCAACGGTGTTAGAAAACTCATCGAGAGAGCAGTGCCGGAGGGCGAGAGAAATCCGTGTTTTGAAAAAGTTTATCGCCTCTTCAAAGCACATTACCAAGAACACAGCCTTGACACCACCCTTCCCTATGAAGGCATTATACCTATGCTCAAAAACTTGAAAGCACATGACAAAAAAATAGCCGTTGTCAGCAACAAATTTTATGATGCCACGCAAAAACTTTGCCGCCATTTTTTCAACCAATACATTGAAGTTGCCATCGGCGAGCGCGAAGACATACGAAAAAAGCCGGCTCCCGACACCGTGTTTGAAGCCCTCAAACAACTTCACGCAGACAAAAACAGTGCTGTCTACGTTGGTGACAGCGATGTGGACATCCTGACCGCAAGAAATTGCGGCATTCCTTGCATCAGCGTATTATGGGGATTTCGAGACCAAGATTTTTTAAAGGCAAATGGAGGCACCACATTTGTCAAAACCCCGCAAGAACTTGTCATTTGAGAAACATTGCGCACTAAAAACCACCAAGAACAGGCAACAAAGCACTTAAAACTGCTTTTTTCCATCAATTTCAGGGCAAAATTCCACAATTTTGACTAATTTTGCATCTTGAAATGCCACTTAGTAAAAACAAAATAAAGGAAATACGACGGTTGGAACAAAAAAAGTTCCGCCACACCGACCGCTTGTTTATTGCCGAAGGCCCTAAAACCATCGGTGAATTGCTCGCCGTTTCACCGCCAAAAACCATCATAGCGACAAGCCAATGGCTTTGTGAAAACAGCGTTCCAGGTTCAACGGAAGTCATCGAGGTTGGACAAGAAGAACTGCAAAAAGTCAGCCTACAGAAAATGCCGCAACAAGTGTTGGGCATTTTCCCATTTTTCACCGAGAAAACAGCTGAAGAAATCTGCCAATTGGCGGAAAAAGAGCTTTGTTTAGTACTTGACGGCATTCAAGATCCTGGCAATTTGGGCACCATCATCAGAATCGCCGACTGGTTTGGCATCCGTCATATCATTTGCAGCTGCGATAGTGTTGATGTATACAATCCCAAGACAATCCAAGCCACCATGGGAAGTTTGGCGCGCGTCAACCTCACCTACACCGATTTGGCCACCATCATTGGGTCACTGCCCCGCCACATTCCTGTCTACGGCACGGTGCTTGACGGCGACAACATGTACGAAATTCCGCTAAGCAAGCAAGGCCTCATTGTCATGGGCAACGAAGGCAATGGCATTTCCAAGGAGATTCAGACGCTACTCACCCACCGGATTCTCATCCCCAACTATCCTCCACAATCGGAAACAGCCGAAAGCTTGAACGTAGCCATTGCCACAGCCATTGTTTGTGCAGAATTTCGCCGCCCGACATGTTAAATAGTATTAAATACTTGACAATTGCGAGCTGAAAATTATTTTAAATCAATATTTTTCATTAAATTTGCGCCCGATTTAGTCCGTTTTAGGCTCAAAAAAGTACTGGCACGGTGTCAGACGCCTAGCGGAAAAAACCGTTTACAATAATAAAAAATGTACGCAATTGTAGAAATTAACGGTCAGCAGTTCAAGGTGGAACAAGGAAAGAAACTCTTTGTCAACCACATCAAAGATGCCGAGGCAGGCAAAACTGTTGAATTTGACAAAGTGCTGCTCATAGACAACGAGGGCGCTGTCAAAGTTGGCGCACCTAACGTAGAAGGTGCAAAAGTAGTAGTAGAAGTTGTGAACCCGCTCGTTAAGGGCGACAAGGTCATCGTCTTCAAGATGAAACGTCGTAAAGACTATCGCAAGAAGAACGGACACCGCCAGCAGTTCACAGAAGTAGAAGTTAAACAAGTTATTGCTTAAAACTTAGGAGGACGTAAAAATGGCACATAAGAAAGGTGTTGGTAGTTCGAAGAACGGACGTGAATCAGCTTCACAAAGACTTGGCGTTAAAATCTGGGGCGGTCAGAAATGCATCGCAGGCAACATCATCGTACGCCAGCGTGGCACAAAGCACAATCCAGGCAAAAACGTAGGTATTGGCAAGGACGACACATTGTATGCCTTGGTTGACGGCATCGTGGAATTCCGTAAGACACGCTACAACAAGAGCGTCGTTTCCGTTCTGCCAGAAGCTGAAGCTTAAAACGAAAAATTTATTTATTCCAAACACAATGTCCTATTCTCATGTGAGTTTAGGACATTTTTTGTGGCCTCAGCCAGCACTTCAACGCCATTGAGCAAAAAAAAACACACAGTAAAATGTTAAAAAAGACATTTATTCTGGGAAAACTTTGGCATTTTTTCGTAACTTTGCATCCAACCAGCCAATATCCTGGAAACATCATGAAAAGATTTCGGCACATTTTACAAACCATCATTTTCATCATACCATTTGTACATACGTTGTTATGTTGCGGAAATAGCCACAATCAGGAAAAAAAGCATGCTGCAGTACAAAAACAGGCAAAGACTTTACATATAGGCACTTTACCGACAATCGACTGCCTTCCCATTTTTATCATGGCCGAACATCAATTAATTGACACGGCCACCGCTTTTGTCAGGCTAGTCCCCTTCCTATCGCAAATGGACTGCGACGAAGCATTTCGAAAAGGTAAGATAAACATCTGCGCCAGCGACGTCATCCGCTCTGAGATGATGAAAAGACAAGGCAAAAGACTGAAATACATCACTACAACACCTGCCCGCTGGCTGCTTGTCGCACACCGGACGACACGCGCAAAAAACATCAGCCACCTAAAAGACAGAATGATTGGCATGACACGGCACTCCGCCACCGAGATGCTTACACATCACGCCACAGACAGCGCAAAGCTCAAAAACCATCAACTTTTCGCCATTCAAATCAACGATGTCCTACTCAGGCTTAAAATGATGAATGAAAAACAAATTGATGCAGCATGGCTACCAGAGCCACAGGCGACGGAAGCCAAGCAACAAGGGCATATCGTCTTGGCCGACAGCCGCGCTTCCGACAGCCATCTAGGCGTGCTCATCGCCACAGGACACCTTGACCCAAGCCAGGAGAAAGCATTCGTCAACGCCTACAACAAAGCTTGCGATTCCATCAACCAGCTTGGTGTCAACCATTATACCCACCTGATAAAAAAATATTGTAAGGTCAGTGAGAAAACCATCAAAAAAATACCAGCCGTCACTTTTTACCACGCTTTACAACCCGACAGCCAACAA
>ONQK01000004.1 GCA_900319895.1 uncultured Prevotella sp.
AAACGGTGGAGTGATTTTTGTCATCGTAAATATAGGATGATTGGAATTTATCGGATTCGGTCTGCTGAACGAATCAATTTTTCATCGTCGGCAATACCTTTTTTTGCCAATAAATAAAGTATAATCACTCCCAAAGGAAGTGCCACGGTCGGCGCGATGTCGAATTTTCCGTTGAGCAACTGTGTAAACACGAAAAAAACGATGTACCAACCGATGGTCAGCAAGACGTTGAACAGGCAGAGACGCGCCTGCGCCTTACGGTTGTTGTACTTGAAGATGGCATACGTCCCGATGGGACAAGTGAGCAACAAGACGAAAAACAGTGGTGCCGTCTTAAAGTTCCATGCTCCGTCCACCCCTGAGATGATGCATAAGTTATAGACCAAGTCGTCGTTTGCCAATGCCACGCCACTTCTGTCTGCCGGCACGAGGCTGCCGATAGGGAGACTGAGGCAAACCAAGGTCGAAATCAGTGCCAGAACAATGAATACAGTCTGTTTTCGCTGAATCATAACCTTATTCCTCTGTTTCAGCAGCCGGATCGCGCCAATAAATTTCGTTGTTGATAAACTCTTCGGTTGCCATGAGCGTTGGTTTGGGCAGCTTTTCGTAATACCTTGATATTTCGATTTGCTCCCTATTTTCAAAGACTTCCTCCAAACTGTCGTTATATGAAGCAAACTCGGCGAGTTTTTTGCTCAAGTCGTGCTTGATCTCAGTAGAAATCTGGTTGGCACGCTTTCCGATAATAGCAACACTTTCGTAAATGTTATCGGTATCGGAACAAAGTTCCATGATGTCGCGGGTAACCGTGTTTACCGGCGCTTTTGACTTTTTATAATCCATAAAATTACGATATTAAAAGTTTACTTTTCCTGTGTATATTTTTTACAAATCGCGATAAGTTTTTCTGCCGTTGCCCGCTCTTTGGAGTCAGGATATTCGTTGATGAATCCGTAGCATTCGTCCTCGGCGTCCCTAAAGCGCTCTACCTGCTTTGCCTCCACACTCTGTTGGGCAAGTTCAAACTTGCTTTTCATCAGCAACGTCGCAAAATTTTCGCGCAAATCGCTGTAAGGATAATCCTTCAGCGCATTTTGTGCGGTAATGATGCACGCTTCATAGTTGTTCCCGCCGCTTGTACAGTTGCCAAAATACGAGCCCAGATTGTAATACAATTGTGCGTTTGCCAGCTCTTTCCTCACCAATTTGTCTTGCAGGCTAAAAAGTCGCTGCTGTGCCTCGTGCTTCATCATAGCGTCGGGATAGACATCCAAGTACTCTTGAAAGGCACCGATGGCGGCGATGGTTGCTGTCTGGTCGAGCCGTGGTTCCGGCGCACCTTGATAGAGACTTTCCCCGATGAAGAACATTGCCTGCTCGGCATATCTTCCACGCGGATAAGAAGTGTGGTATTTCCTGAAATAGTCGGATGCCGTCTGGTAGTCGCGATAATTGTATTCCGCCATTGCCAACATGAAAAGGCTTTCTTCCGCCTGCACCGTTCCTTTCTGAAAGGTGATGAGTTGCTGCAGCAAGTCTATGGCCTTTTGGTATTTCCCTTCAGCATAACACGCTTTTGCGTATTCGTATTTATAATCGTAGTCCGTAGATTTGTACACTTGGTTGAACTCGTTCACACAACTGCTGAAGAGCAGCACCGTACAAGCTATAAAAACGAAGATTTTGTTCATACAATTGACATTTAGCATGCAAAAATACATAAAATTTCGCTGACGACCAATAAATCCATTCGTTTTTTATAAAAAATTGCGATTCTTCTCCATTCTTTCATGGTTTTTTAGTATTTTTGTCAACTCGATTATGGATTTCAAGCTAACATCTCAATATGTTCCGACGGGCGACCAGCCAGAAGCCATCGACCAACTCTCGTCAGGCATTCGGCATGGCGACAAGTCTCAGGTATTACTTGGGGTTACGGGTTCCGGAAAGACGTTTACTATCGCCAACGTCATTGCCAATGCAGGCAAGCCGACCTTGATCCTGAGCCACAACAAGACCTTGGCAGCACAGCTTTACGAGGAGATGAAAGGTTTTTTTCCTGAGAATGCAGTGGAATATTATGTCTCGTATTATGACTATTACCAGCCCGAGGCATACTTACCCACAACCGACACCTACATTGAGAAAGACCTCTCCATCAACGAAGAGATCGACAAGTTGCGGCTTTCAGCCATCTCTTCCCTTCTTTCAGGCAGGAAAGACGTTATCGTTGTGTCTTCCGTTTCCTGCATTTATGGCATGGGCGAGCCTGTTGAGATGTCAAAAAGCGTGATTTCAGTGGAGAAAGGCCAGAGGCTGGATCGCAACCTGCTGTTGAGGAAACTGGTCGACGCACTTTACACACGCAACGACATCAACCTACAACGAGGGAATTTTCGTGTCAAGGGCGATACCGTCGACATTTTCATGGCATACAGCGACCACATTCTCAGGATAACCTGGTGGGACGACGAGATTGAGAGCATCGAAGAGCTCGATGCCCAGACTTTTCAGCAAATCGCCGCTTTTGAGCACTACCAGATATACCCGGCCAACCTTTTTGTCACCTCAAAAGAGCAGACGATGGCAGCCATACGGCAAATTCAAGACGACTTGTTGCGGAGAATCGACCACTTCAACGAACTTGGCGACCCCATCCGTGCACAGCGCATCAAAGAGCGCGTGGAATACGACATGGAGATGATAAAAGAGCTGGGGCATTGCTCCGGGATAGAGAACTATTCACGATATTTTGACGGACGGCAAGAAGGTCAAAAGCCCTATTGCCTGCTCGATTTCTTCCCCAAGGACTATCTGATGGTCATCGACGAAAGCCACGTCAGCGTCCCACAAATCAACGCGATGTATGGCGGAGACCGCGCACGCAAGACCAACCTCGTAGAGTTCGGCTTCCGGCTTCCTGCCGCATTCGACAATCGTCCGCTGCGTTTCGACGAGTTCCAAAGCATGATCCATCAAGTCATCTACGTCTCTGCCACGCCCGCCGACTTTGAACTTCAAGAGTCCGAAGGCATTGTCGTGGAGCAGCTCATTCGCCCCACAGGACTACTCGACCCTCTCATCGAAATCCGCCCCAGCGAAAATCAGATTGACGATTTAATGGAAGAAATTCACGAAAGGACGCAAAAAAACGAGCGTACGTTGGTGACGACACTTACCAAGCGAATGGCAGAAGAATTGACCGAATATTTACTCAACCACGACGTCCATGCCACCTACATCCACAGCGATGTTGCCACGCTGGACCGCGTAAAAATCATGAACGACCTGCGCACAGGCGTTTTCGACGTGCTGGTTGGCGTGAATCTCCTGCGCGAGGGGCTCGACCTGCCCGAGGTCTCGCTTGTTGCCATCTTAGACGCTGACAAAGAAGGATTTCTACGCAGCCACCGCTCCCTGACACAGACTGCCGGGCGCGCCGCGCGCAACGTCAACGGGAAAGTGATCATGTATGCAGACACCATTACAGGGAGTATGCAGAAAACGATAGATGAGACGGCGCGCCGCCGCATCAAGCAGATGGGGTACAACGACAGCCATGGCATCACGCCACAGCAAATCGTCAAAAACATCAAAGAAAGTTCACTGGCTGCACTTCAAAAACGCGACACCCGCTACGACGAGCATAAAAGACCCGCCTATCTTGAACAAGACGTCGTCTTCGCCGCCGACCCCATCGTGCAACAGATGTCACGTCAGCAGCTTGAAAAAAGCATTGCCAACACGACCACACTGATGAAACAGGCGGCAAAAGCCCTCGACTTTATCCAAGCCGCCCAATACAGAGATGAAATCATCAGGCTGGAAGAATTGCTCAAGGAAAAGCGAGAATGAGGCAAAACACAATAAAAGTACCTTCAACAACGTTAATTTTTGAAAAAACTATCATAAATTATTAAAATCACTCATGAAACAAACCATTTTAGTCACGGGAGGGACAGGATTTATCGGCTCTCACACCACTGTTGAGTTGCAAGAGGCTGGCTACGAAGTTGTTATCATCGACAACCTGTCCAACTCCAACGAGAAAGTCATCGACGGCATAGAAAAAATCACCGGCATCAGACCCGCTTTCGAGAAAGTGGACTGTTGCGACATGCAAGCGCTCGAAGCCACTTTCAAAAAACACCCCAATATTTCAGGAATCATCCATTTCGCGGCGAGCAAGGCTGTCGGAGAAAGTGTGGAAAAGCCATTAATGTATTACCGCAACAACATCGTCTCACTGATCAACCTGCTGGAACTCATGCCTAAATACAACGTGCAAGGCATCATTTTCTCAAGCAGTTGCACTGTCTACGGGCAGCCCACGGCAGAGAACTTGCCCGTCACCGAGTGCGCCCCCATCCAGAAAGCACTTAGCCCATACGGCAACACCAAGCAAATCAACGAGGAAATCATCGCCGACTACATCCACAGCGGCGCCCCCATCAAGTCAATAATCCTTCGCTATTTCAACCCCATCGGCGCGCATCCTTCCGCCCATATCGGCGAACTCCCCAACGGCGTGCCCATGAACCTCATTCCATTTGTCACACAAACGGCAATAGGCATTCGAGAGGAGCTGAAAATCTTTGGCGACAACTACAACACCCCCGACGGGACGTGCATCAGAGACTACATCTACGTCTGCGACCTTGCCAAGGCGCATGTCAAGGCCATGGAGCGCATCTTGGAAGAGGATGTTGAAGCCATCGACTACTTCAACATCGGGACAGGGACGGGAAATTCAACCCTTGAAGTGGTCAAAGCCTTTGAGAAGGCGACAAATGTCAAGCTGAACTGGACTTTTGCCCCGCGGCGGGAAGGCGACATCGAGAAAGTATGGGGAGATGTCAGCAAAGCCAACAAGGTGCTGGGATGGAAGGCGGACACCCCGCTGGAAGAAGTCCTGTCAACGGCCTGGAAATGGCAATTGAAATTAAGGGAGGATGGCTTGATGTAGATCGATTGACCTGGCCAAAACCAATTATTCCGCCAGCAACAACAGTTGCCGGCGGAATTTTTCATCTTCAAGAGCGGCTGTAAACCAAAAGAGCTAAATCCTCCCCACCCGGCGCTGCTTCAAAGTCAGAAAATAGCTCAGTTTATAACTGTTAAGAAGGAATACCGAAGGCGGGCCGTCTACCAACCGCTGCCTCATTTTTTCCCCAAATTTCGAAAAAAACATGCACACAAAAGGTGCCAGGCACCATTTTTCAATCCTATTTGCCAATGCCAAAAGCGGAGAAAAGCCCATCAACTCGCCTTCCAAGGCATACAAAGTACGCATTGCCTCCTCCATCTTCTCCACATAGCGCCCATTGGCATCAAAATCAACGATGAGTACGGGATTGTTTACATGAACGACCTTTATTTTCCTCTCTCCCAGCGATTTACCAAACAAGACATCCTCGTATCCATAACCAGAAATGCTCTCGTCAAACGGACAATCGGCCAACACGCGGCGGCGCGCCAGGAAATTGGTGGTCCGGAAGTTTTGGTAAGCATTACCATTTTTCTGCGCGACAGAAGAATTCATGTGAAATTTTCTCTCATAGACATACCTCAAGTTCACAGCCTCTAACTCGGGCGATTCTGCCACGGCGACGCCACCGCTGACCACGTCTGCGCCAAGTGCGGACACATAATTCTTCACAAAAAAGCGCGTTGGAATCCTCACGTTACAATCTAGGAACAGAAGCCACTCGAAACGTGCCTGGGCAACTAAAAAATTGCGCGCCGCAGACCGCCCCAGGTTCTTTTCCGAGCGCATCAATCGACAATGTTCAAACTGATTGACGGCAAGATTCTCTTCCACGACCTGCATGTCGGTAGAACCGTCGTCAAGCACTATGATTTCAAAATTCAAGCCCTCAACAACTGATGCTGCCTGCAACAAATCCCTCACCTGCGGCAGGCAAACTTCATTGAAAGTAGGAATTAATATCGAAATTTCATGAATCATTTATGCAAAGATAGCATTTTTTCACGAACAGTGGCCAAAAAATCTCTTTTTTGCGATGGCAGTGTCAATGAGAATGCTTATTTTTGTGAAATAAATTCATTCCAATCATTCCAAAATGATGAAATTTGCAATTATTGCAGCCGGTGAGGGCGCACGGCTCGCCAGCGAAGGCATCACCACCCCGAAACCGCTGGTTAACATCTGCGGCGAGCCCGTCATCGACCGCCTGATGCGCTCGTTCATCGACTGTGAGGCCGAAGAAATCGTCGTGCTATACAATGAC
>ONQK01000187.1 GCA_900319895.1 uncultured Prevotella sp.
GCGAGTGGGATTCTTACGATGTAAATACGCCCGATGCTGTCCTGAACCTCAAGTCCATAGTCGGCAGACAAGGTGCGGAGGGCGTTTTCGCCTGCCACCGTCATCAGCGTGAGAATTTTTTTCTCGTGTGATTTTTTAATTTCGGTAGAAAGTGTCTGACGGCGTGTCATCTGCTGTAGATAGGCCGACAATTTGCTGTTGCCTTGCGCCAGAGTGGAAAGCGTCAGCATCGGCAACATTGTAGCAAGTAAAAAAAATCGTTTAATCATGATAATATTTATTAATTTATACTAAAGTTTTCTAGGTTAATTTCCCAATTTTTTTGCTGACAACACCGTCTTGACAATCCATGCCAATTGACAGCGGATTCACCAGAATTGTACCATTTCAGCTTTCTGTACTTGGTACTTGCCGTAGTAGAAACGTAAAAATTGGTGTTTTATTGCCTTGGCATGTCAAATTTTATTTTTTTGAACTTTTTTGAACGGAAAACTCGCTAAAATGCAACCGAAATTGCAAATTGGCGAGTTCTCTCTTGGATTTTGAGTGACAACTTTAATTTTTTTAAGATGACTCTTTTACAAGAAGACATTAAACATGTAGCCCAACAAAATGATGAAAATGGTTGTTATGCCGAAAAAGATGCCGATGAGCCGCCACGTCATGACTTTCTTCAGCAGCGTGGCTTCGGGCAATGACAGGCCCACGACGGCCATCATGAAAGCAATGGCGGTGCCAAGGGATATCCCTTTGGCAACGAACACTTCGATGAAAGGAACGATGCTGGCAGCGTTGGCATACATCGGAACCGCCAGAACGACGGCAAGAGATACGGAAAACCAGTTGTCGCGAGCCATGTAATGTTCGAAAAAACCTTCGGGAACAAATCCGTGCATCATGGCTCCGATGCCGATACCTATCAACACATAAAGCAGTACGCCACGCACGATGCCCCATGCCTCGCGGAGAATGGATGGCAGACGATGGGTGAAGCTGATGTGCTCTGCCTTCCATGTCCCTGCTTGTTGTATGGACTGTGTCTGAATCTGCTTCACCCAGTCGCTGAGCAGCGGTTCAAGGGGCATCCGTCCAAGTACGACGCCGCCGACCATACCGAGCAGGATGCCGCTGGCAACATAAATGGCCGTTACCTTCACACCGAACGAACCGAGGAACATGGCTACGGCAATTTCGTTGACCAATGGCGAGGTGATAAGAAAAGCGAAGGTAACGCCCAGCGGTATACCTCCCTTGACGAAACCGATGAACAAGGGGATAGACGAACAGGAACAGAAAGGGGTGATGGCTCCGAAGACGGAGGCTAGGAAATATTGCAGTCCGTAGAGCCGATGTGTCATGAGATAGTTGCGCAGACGCTCAATGGGGAAATAGGCGTTCGCCACACCCATCAATGCACTGATGGCATAGAGCAGCAGCAGAATCTTCACCGAGTCGTAGATGAAGAAGTTGAGGACTGAGCTGAGACCTGACGCAGCGTCGAGCCCCAGCAGTCCATAGACAAGTCTGTCGGACAGTTGCTGTATCATAAGCCAAGTGCCTTTCGAACATCGGACTCCGTCGGCACGCTGCCCTTGACTTTCACTTCGCCATCGACAACTACGGCGGGCGTGGTCATGACATTGTACTCCATCACACGCATGATGTCGGTTACATACTCTACATTGGCGTCAACACCGCTTTCGCTGACCACCTTGTTTACCACTTCGAATGCCTTTTTGCAACGGCTGCACCCAGATCCTAGAACTTTGATTTCCATAATGTTTGAATTTTACTATAAATATGTCATGTAACACTCATATTCTCCTATCACAATGAACAATATGCCCACGATGGTAGTTGCCCAGCCTTCGATGTCCTTCATCCATCCGTAGAACTTGCCGATTTCCTGCATGCTGAACGCCAGTAGCCAGGCAACAATGAGTACGGGTAGGGCGGTGGCAAAAGCAAAAACCGCGGGTAGCAGGTAGCCCAACGTGGCTGTTGCTGACATGGGGATGAGTATGCCGAAGTAGAATATGCCGCTTGATGGACAGAAGGCCATGGCGAACAACACGCCCAAGAGGAATGCGCCCCAGCCGCCATGACGTTTCAATCCTTCGGCTTTGCTTCCATTGAAACCGAACTGTGGAAAGTGAAGTCGATGGCTGAATATCATCAGCAGCCCTATAACGATCAGTGCCGGACCAAGCAGTATCTCGCTCCATGTACTGATGAACTTCTGGATGCCAAACATCGATGCGCCTCGCCGGATGATCAGAATCAACACGATGCCCAACACAGTATAGGCCATGATACGCCCTGCGGTGTAGAGCAATCCGTTCAAGAACACACGGCGGCGTTTTTTAATGTCTTTGCCGATGTAGCCAATGGCTGCAATATTCGTTGCCAGTGGACAGGGGGAGATGGCCGTCAGCAGGCCCAATAAGAAAGCTGTCAGCACGGGTGTTGTGCTATTGTGGAGCAATGTCTGTAAGCATTCCATAAGCCTATCTCAATGCTTGGTTAATCTTCTCGACAATGCCTGCCTTGAACTCTTCGGGCTGAGTCCGTGAATGCCCGAAGGCAAACTCTGTCAAGTTCTCGACTTTCTCCTTGCCGTTCTTGTGCTGAACGAGGAGTAAAGACAACCATGTAACCTCGTACTTCTCAGCCATCTGCGCATTCTACTTCTTCGAGATGTCTATCACATGATAAACGAGCATCCCCTCATTCATCTGCCCGTCGAATTTTACTTCCAGCAGTTCTTTTGTGTTTTGCTCGATGGAGCGACACGTCGCGCACCGCTGTTTACCGTGGAAGTAGAGTATCTCCACAAAGTCCTTCATCTGTCCCGACTGATTGTTGACAGTAACGTTGTCTGGTCTCTCACCACAGGCCAGCATCAGGAGGATGACCAACATGAACACCAATGTCTTTTTCATATTTTAATATTGTTTGTTGTTTGTAGAACTACGAACATTATAAATGAAGTAAATCCTCAATAGAATATAATTGTAACACATCGGGTGTGTTTACTTATTGCAGCTGCAGTCAGATTTCATCATTTCTTGGCAAAAGAACTCCTTAAAAAGCATCTTGGCGAGCATCCAGTTATCGCGGTTGATGCAATATCTTACCTTTGGCATCTCAATTGTGCCCTGTATAAATCCAGCATCCTTCAGCTCTGTCAAATGCTGCGAGACAGTGGCCTTGGCGATGGGCAGCTCTTCATGGATGTCACCGAAATAACATTGCTCTTGCTGAGCTAGGAACTGCATAATCGCAATTCTTGCTGGATGCCCTAGAGCCTTGGCAAAACGGGCAATCCTCTCCTGTTTCTCTGTATATTCTTTCTTATTATCCATACAATGTCACTTGAATTTGTTCGCAAAATTA
>ONQK01000191.1 GCA_900319895.1 uncultured Prevotella sp.
TTCAAACTAAAAAAGAGATTTTTCAAAAAGTTTTTCTATCTTCTTCATGTTGACCTCATGACAGAACAGCATGACCGAATCGCCGGCCTGGATCTGTGTATTTCCCGACACCAGCATGCCTTCGCCGTTTCTGACCAGTCCGCCAATGGTGACACCACTGGGCAGCCCCAAGTCTTTCACCATGCGGCGGGTCACTTTTGAGCCGTCGGCAGCCATGAACTCGGCGACATCGGCATTGACATTCTGCAAAAAGCGAATGTCTATCACATTTTCATTGAGCATCATCTGGTAGATATGCCCGGCAGCAATCGTCTTTTTATTAATAATCGTGCCGATGTCCAAGCTTTCTGCCATGCTCACATAATCCACATTTTCCACCATCGCCACCGTCTTTCGGACACCCATCCGCTTGGCTGTCAGACACGCCAGGATATTGGTCTCGGCATTGCCGGTCAGCGCCACGAAGGCCTGCGTGTTCTTAATGCCTTCTTCCAGCAGCAAGGGGATGTCGCGACCGTCACCGTTGATGACCAGGACGTTGTCGCCGTCGAGCAGCTCGTTCAAACGGTCGCAACGTCCTTCATCCGCTTCAATCAATTTGACATGCATGTACTCGGGCATGCTCTTTACTGCCCTCACCGCCGTCTTTCCGCCCCCCATGACCATGACGTTTTTCACATCTTCATAATGTTCCTTGCCCACGAGTTTGCGAATTTGAGGTATGTAGTTCTTGGTCGTCATGAAAAAAGCGATGTCATACAGCCTCAACTCATCATTTCCGCCAGGGATTATCGTGTCATTGCCACGGCGGATGGCTACGATATGGTAAGGGTCTTCCGGGCCGCAAAGGTCTTTCAAAGGCTTGTTGAGGATGCCACAAGTTTCGCGCAATTTGATGCCAAGCATCACCAGCGCACCCTCGTGAACGTCCCATCGCTGCCTTACCCACGACATTTTCAGGGCATTGGAAATGTCACGGGCCACTAGCATCTCGGGGTAGATCAGCGAATTGACCCCCAACTTGTCAAAGAACTCACGCAGCTCAGGACTGACATATTGATAATTATCCACCTGTGCTACCGTTTTTTTCGCGCCCAATGCCTTTGCCAAGATGCAACTGTTGACGTTGACTTGTTCGTTTTGCGTCACGGCAATGAACAATTTCGCGTGCTCGGCACCGGCATCTTTGAGGTCTTGGACGCTGGTGGGCGACAATTCCATGGTCAAAAGGTCAAAGTCTGCACTAATGGCTGCCAAACTCTCAGAATCCTCATCGATAAGAATGATGTCTTCGTTGTCTCGTGAGAGCAATTGTGCCAAATGTGAGCCTATGGCATCTGCACCTGCGATAATAATTTTCATAACTCCCCTATTTTTTAATCGTTTTTTACTTGTTATTTCGCACTTTCTTGAATGGCTGCTTTAATATGCGACTTGCTAATGCCGACAATATCATGAAGTTGGGAAACCGTACCATGCTCGACAAATTCGTCGGGCAGGCCCAGGCACGTCACCGTGGGCCGGTGCCCATGCAAGTTCATCCACTCCAATATGGCGCTGCCCAAACCGCCCTTCACAACGCCGTCCTCCACCGTTACAACATGCCTGAACCGCTGTCCTATCTCTGCCAGAGCACTTTCGTCCAGGGGCTTGAGGAAACGCATGTCGTAATGAGCGACGCGCAACGCCTCGTTTTCCTGTTGCAACTCGTCAATGGCATGGGCCACATCATTGCCCACGGGCCCCAAGCTCAGCACTGCCACATCATTGCCATCCCTGAGCCGCCGCGCCGTCCCCACCTCGACTCTCTCCAACGGGCAACGCCAGTTGGTCAGCACGCCCTTCCCACGAGGGTATCGGATGACGAAAGCACCTTGGCCGGGCAATTGCGCCGTATACATCAGCCGGCGGAGTTCATGCTCGTCCATCGGCGAGGAGATGGTCAGGTTCGGTATCGGGCGCAAGAAAGCCAAGTCGAATGCGCCGTGGTGCGTCGCACCGTCCTCGCCAACAATGCCCGCACGGTCAAGACACAGTACCACCGGAAGATTCTCTATTGCCACATCGTGGATAATATTGTCATAAGCCCGTTGTGAAAATGCGCTGTAAATATTGCAAAACGGCTGCATGCCCGCCTTGGCCATGCCTCCAGAGAAGGTGACGGCATGCCCCTCCGCAATACCCACGTCGAATGCGCGCTCGGGCATCTGGTCCATCAGGATGTTCATGGAGCAGCCGCTGGGCATCGCGGGTGTCACCCCCACGATGCGGGGATTCCCTTTTGCCAGTTCCAGCAGCGTGTGCCCAAAAACGTCCTGGTAGCGCAAAGGTTCATCTGCCAACGAGCTGTCGAGCCGGCGGCCGGTTTCCACGTCAAACTTGCCTGGCGCATGCCAAACCGTGGCCGCCTCTTCCGCCGGCGCATACCCTTTGCCTTTTTTGGTGTGCAAATGCAGCAATTTGGGGCCTTTCATGTCTTTGAGATGCCTCAAAAGCCGCACTAATTCCCTGACATCGTGCCCGTTCAATGGCCCGAAATAGCGGATGTTCATGCCCTCAAAGATATTCTGCTGCTGGCTGATTGCAGATTTCAAGGCGTTGTTGAGACGAATGAGCCCCTTGCGCCTATCGTCTGTCAGCATGCCATGCGCATGCAGCCACTGCGCCGCTTTGTAGCGCAAACGGTTATAGGTCTCATTCGTGTTGAGCTGCAACAAATATTGCTTCATGCCACCGACGCTGTGGTCGATACTCATGTTATTGTCATTGAGGATGATCAACAGGTCATTGGGTGTAGACGAAGCATTGTTGATGCCCTCGAAAGCCAGTCCGCCGCTCATCGCGCCATCGCCTATCACAGCTACGACATGGTGCCTCTCGCCACCTTGCAGCTCATTGGCGACGGCCATGCCCAAGGCGGCCGAGATGGAATTGGAGGCATGCCCACAAGTGAACGTATCGTACTCACTCTCTTTGGGCGAGGGAAAGGGGCACAACCCGTGCAGTTTGCGGTTTGTGGAAAAGCGGTTGCGCCTACCCGTCAAGATTTTGTGCCCATACGCCTGATGGCCGACATCCCACACGATTTTATCGTTAGGCGTGTCGAATACATAATGCAAAGCCACCGTCAACTCCACAACTCCCAAGCTTGAAGCCAGATGCCCGGGGTTGACCGACAGCTCGTTGATGATGTCCATACGCAACTGGCGGCACACCTCCGGCAACAGCTCCACATCTAGTTGACGCAGGTCTTCCGGTACATTTATACTGTTCAAAAGTGCCAAATTCTCGTCCATTGTCATAGTTCCAATACCATTTCTGCATTGATTAACCAATGCAAAGGTAAGAATTTTATTCATATTATGATGAGTTTAGGAATAATTTTCATAAATTTGCAAACACTTAATGGAAAGAAGTAAAATAAACCTAACATTTAACAATGATGAAAAAAACTTTTATTTTAGGTGCTTTCATGGCAATGTCCATGCTGGCAGCGGCCCAACCCCAAATCAAAAACGGCGGGATTTCACCGCAAATGCTGCAAGAGATCCAAAAGACGCAGCCGTCAAGCGCCAACAAAGCCCTGGCAAACGCCATTGCAGGCAACTCCATTGACAACTTGGCCAAAAATTTCAAGAACCAAGGCGCCTTTGACACAAATTTCAGCGTGGAAACACCCAAGCAGAGCATCCACGACCAAAAAAGTTCTGGAAGATGCTGGATGTTCACTGGCTTCAACGTCCTGCGCTCAGACTTTGCACTGCGTACCGACTCACTCGTCGTGGAATTTTCACACGCATACCTGTTCTTCTGGGATCAGCTGGAAAAAGCCAACCTCATGCTGCAAGGTGTCATCGACAACGCCAAACTCTCAATTGAAGACCCCAAAGTACAGTTCTTCTTCAAACATCCGATCAATGACGGCGGCACTTTCTGCGGCGTCTCCGACCTGGTCGACAAATACGGGCTGGTGCCCATGAGCATCCAACCAGAGACATTCTCCGCAGAGAACACATCCAAGATGCAATCGCTCATCTCCTCAAAATTGCGGGAATACGGCCTTGAGCTGCGCAACATGGTCAACAAAAAAGCCAAGGCGGCCAACATCATGAAACGCAAGACCGAGATGCTGGCAACTGTCTACAACATGCTCAGCCTCACACTGGGCGAGCCTGTCAAAGAGTTCAACTATGCCTTCGCCAACAAAAAAGGGCAGACGGCAACACCGGTGAAACGATACACTCCGAAGTCATTCGCACAAGAGGTCGTCGGAAGACAGCTCAATGGCACATTCATCATGGCGATGAACGACCCAAGACGCCCGTACTACAAGACCTACGAAGTAGAATACGACCGACACACCTACGACGGACATAACTGGAAGTACATCAACCTGCCCATGGAAGACATCGCCAAAATGGCCATCGCGACACTAAAAGACGGAAGAAAGATGTATTCCAGCTATGACGTGGGAAAACAACTTGACCGCAAACGCGGCTATTCTGCACTCGACAACTTCGACTACGCAACACTCTTCAACACCACATTCCCCATGAACAAAGCCGACCGCATTGCCACCTTCGACAGCGGCTCCACACATGCCATGACACTCACCGCCGTTGACTTGGATGCACAAGGAAATCCCATCAAATGGAAGGTGGAGAACAGCTGGGGGGCCTCAAACGGGCACAACGGATGCATCATCATGACCAATGAATGGTTCAACGAATACAGTTTCCGCCTTGTGGTTGACAAGAAATATGTACCGGAAGACATCCTCAAGGCAGAACAGCAGAAGCCCATCATGCTGACCGCCGACGACCCCCTCTTCCAATACGACGAATAATCCACAAAGACTTCAAGGCCCTCACTCCACAAACACCGTGTGAGATGGGCAGAAGTAACTTTTATGCCTTCAACCCTGTTGAAGAAACAAAGACAACAAGTGGTACAAGAAAATAAAGTACTTTTGGACTTAACTGTTCTGTTCCAGAAGTACTTTATTTCTGTTTTTACCAACCGGCCACTTCATTGCCCCAAAGAAAAGCCCAGAAAGCCCTTCCATACAAGAAGCCAAGGAGTTTTCTCCTAGACTTCTACCCCCAAGAAAGAATGGGGCGCGGGCCCGTCTACAAGAAGCCTTGCTTTTTTAATGCCGCCATCAAGGATTTCGACATCTCCTCGTTGGCCCGCTTCGTATAACGACAATCGGTGAAAACCTGCGCCAATGTCTCTTTTTGATTGATGCGCACAAACTCCTGATTTTCAGCGAGTTCCTCTTTCTCCCCATAAAATTCATCTATAGCGGCGGGAGAATAGTCATGATACACCTCGTCATGAATGATGGCTGCCAAGGGAAGACGGTCGGTAGCCGGCGGGAACTCGTCTGGCCAGCCCAACGTTATGGTCGCTACAGGCATAACCAATGGAGGCAGTTGAAGAACGTCAATGATTAAATCAGGCATGTAAATCGTTGTACCGAGATAACAGCAGCCGAGCCCCGCGTCTTCTGCCAGGTTGCAAAAAGTCTGCGTATACAAAAGTGCGTCAGACGTGGCGTTGACAAACGAGAGGAAGTTGTCGTAGCCCGGTGTTGCCCGTCTGTTCTCCGCCCAGACAGTCGTCCTCCTGAAATCTGCGCAAAAAGTGAGGACGACGGGTGCCTGCGTCACCATGGGTTGATTGAAATGGGCAGGTGCCAGACGTTGCTTCATCGCTTCATCCCGCGTGATGACAACGGAGTAGAGTTGCAAATTCCCCATCGTCTGCGTACGCATGGCTTTGGTGAGCAGGTCATGCAGCAAATCTTCTTCAATTTCCCGTTTTTGGTATTTTCGGATAGTCCTCCTATTAAGTATTGTTTTCATTTTGTAAAATTATTTCGGCAAAGATACAAAGATTATTTTCAAATCCGGACAACTTTTTCCATAAAAAGCAAAATGAAATTTTCCAAAAAAGAATTTCATATCTCGCAAAAAAATTGTAAGTTTGCAGTCTTAAAACATTCAGAAGTAAAAAACAAACAAATATTCAAGCTAGAAATGACAGAGAAAAATACTTATTCCTATGAAGAGGCGTTCAACTCTTCGTTGAAATATTTCGACGGGGACGAACTTGCGGCACGCGTTTGGGTGAACAAATATGCCATGAAAGACAGCTTTGGCAACATTTATGAACGTTCCCCTGAAGACATGCACTGGAGAATCGCCAACGAGATAGCCCGCATTGAGCAAAAATACAAGAATCCGCTGAGTGCGACCGAGATTTTTGAGTTGCTGAACCATTTTCGCTACATTATACCGGCAGGAAGTCCGATGACAGGCATCGGCAATGACTTCCAGATTGCCTCGCTGAGCAACTGTTTTGTCGTAGGCCTGGACGGCGATGCCGACTCTTACGGTGCCGTGATGCGCATTGACGAGGAGCAAGTGCAACTGATGAAGCGGCGCGGCGGCGTGGGCCACGACCTCTCGCATATACGCCCGAAAGGCTCTCCCGTCAACAATTCAGCACTTACTTCAACTGGTTTGGTGCCATTTATGGAGCGTTACAGCAATTCTACCCGCGAGGTGGCCCAAGACGGGAGGCGTGGTGCCCTGATGCTCTCGGTCAGCATCAAACATCCAGACAGCGAAGCATTCATTGATGCAAAAATGACCGAAGGAAAGGTCACCGGTGCCAATGTCTCTGTAAAAATCGATGACAATTTCATGGAAGCGGTGGTCAACAACCGGCCTTATGTCCAACAGTTTCCCATTGACAGCGAGCATCCAGACGTAAAGACACAAATATCTGCGAAGAAGCTTTGGGAAAAAATCATCCACAATGCATGGCAGAGCGCTGAGCCTGGCATTTTGTTCTGGGACACTATTCTTCGTGAAAGCATTCCCGACTGCTATGCCGACTTGGGTTTCCGGACGGTGAGCACCAATCCTTGCGGTGAAATCCCGCTGTGCCCATACGACTCGTGCCGTCTTCTAAGCATCAATCTTTACAGCTACGTTATCGCTCCTTTCACGCATGAGGCTCACTTTGACTTCGAGCTGTTCAAGAAGCATGTAGGCATCGCACAGCGGATAATGGACGACATTGTCGACCTGGAGCTTGAAAAGATAGATGCCATCATGCACAAAATAGAGATCGACCCACAAAACAAGGAAGTCAAAGAAGCCGAATATCATTTGTGGGAAAAAATCAAGCGCAAAAGTAGCATGGGCAGGCGCACCGGCGTCGGCATCACCGCGGAAGGCGACATGCTGGCGGCAATGGGGCTTTGCTACGGCACACAGGCAGCGACCGACTTTGCCGTCTCAGTACAAAAGACATTGGCTTTGGCAGCCTACAATTCCTCTGTCCAGATGGCAAAAGAGCGCGGCGCCTTTGAGGTCTACGATGCCAAGCGAGAGAGCCAAAACCCCTTCATACTCAGGCTTAAAGAAGCCGACGGAAAGCTCTATGAATCAATGAAAAAGTACGGCAGGCGGAACATTGCCTGCCTGACCATCGCCCCTACCGGCACCACCAGCCTGATGACACAGACAACCAGCGGCATAGAGCCCGTATTCATGCCCGTCTACAAACGCCGCCGCAAGGTCAACCCCAATGACACCAAGGCACACGTCGACTTTGTGGATGAGGTGGGCGATGCCTTTGAGGAATACATCGTTTATCATCCCAAATTTATAGAATGGATGAAAATCAACGATTTGGATACTCAAAAACGCTATACACAAGAGGAGCTGGACAGCATCGTCAAACGCTCCCCCTACAACAAGGCAACGGCAAACGACGTAGACTGGATGATGAAAATCAAGATGCAGGGCGCTATCCAGAAATGGGTCGACCACAGCATCAGTGTCACGGTGAACTTACCCAATGACGTGGACGAGGAACTGGTGAACCGCCTTTATATTGAGGCTTGGAAGTCGGGCTGTAAAGGTTGTACCATCTATCGCGACGGCAGCCGCTCAGGAGTCATGATTTCCGTCGACAATAAAGACAAGAAAAAAGCCAACATCCCACTGCCCAACTGCCATCACCCAGAAGTTGTCGAAATTCGCCCTGAGGTGCTTGAATGCGACGTGGTCCGTTTCCAGAACAACAAAGAGAAATGGGTGGCTTTCGTGGGGTTGCTCGATGGCTATCCTTATGAGATTTTCACTGGTCTACAAGACGATGAAGAAGGTATCGTCCTTCCAAAAACAGTCGTCAAGGGCAA
>ONQK01000192.1 GCA_900319895.1 uncultured Prevotella sp.
AAAAGACAAAGGACAGATATTGCTCTATCTGACTGCCGATGGAGAATCGCGCATTGATGAAGTGAGGTTGCAAGGCGAAACGGTGTGGCTCAGTCTTGACCAGATGGCTGAGTTGTTTCAGCGCAACAAATCGACCATTTCAAGACACATCAAGAATGCGTTTGAAGAGGGGGAGTTGGACAAGAATATGGTGGTTGAAAAATTGCAACTACCACTCAACACTATACCTTAACCGATACCCGAATACGACAAGTCCAAAAGGGAAGCCAAGGATGAACCGACATCTGTGGAGGTTCATTTTTGGGAACAGTTTGAGCGAGAACATAAGGAACTTGTCTTACGACAGTTCAAATGTCAAATGCGAGCAGGGGAAATTCGATTTTCATACGTCAAACACCAAATGGCTGATGTAAAACTACACCAGCCTTCATGTGTTTGAATCATCATGCCCCTTAATTTGCCTTTTCCGCGGCAGGCTTTTCTGTCTCAGCAGGTTTGGCTGTTGCTGGAGCATTTTCTTTTGCCTTGGCATCCTGCTGGGCTGCGCCAAATCCGGGCAAATTGTTTGGATTAGAGGTGCTTTGCTCAGCGGCAGGTCTTTCCAAGACACTTTGGTCTTGAGAGGCAGTGGGGGCTACATACGAACATGCGATGCTCAACACCACTAGTGCGACGGCGAGCCCCCAGGTCATTTTTTCGACGAAGTCTGTCGTTTTCCTAACGCCTGCCAACTGGTTGGCAGCAGAGAAGTTCGACGACAGTCCGCCCCCTTTGGATTCCTGGATGAGTACTATTAGCATCATAAGGAATGCTACGGCAACAATCAGAATTACAAATAATGTGTACATTTTCTAATTTTATTTGTGTTTATTGTTAATGATCAATTTTTCCAAAAAACGGATTTGGTCTGCAAAGTAACGATTTTTTTTCGGATAAAGCAAATTTAATCGCTGAATTATTTCTAAAGCTTTGGAATATCTTTTCTGCTGGATATAAATCCTGGCCAGTGTCTCGGTGAAATATTCATCATTTGCTTCCGCCTCAGAGGTCTGGTCTTCAGGGATTTCTGTCACAAAATCAGGCGTATATTCCAGTGTCTCCTTCAACTCTATCTTCCCGCCGTCCTTGTTAATAAAATTATCAATGAGGTTTTGCCCTTCCATTTGCGGGATGTTCTCTTCCTCCTCTTCGCCAGAGAGGCTCTCGCTTTGCAGCAGATATGCCACATAGTCGATGGCGGCGTCGGCCGGCGTCGGCTTGCGCTTGGCCGACTTGGCATTCTCGTTTTCAACGGGTACTGTTTCAAGGAAATTGTCAATGAGGGCGACCGTTCTGTTCTCCTCGCCGTCATTTTCAATTTTCTTCTTGCGTTTTTTGTCTTCTTTTCTCAATTGATAGTGTGCCGCTTCAACCATTTGGAAGAGTTTTTTCCTGTCGGTGATGTAAATGGCGGCCCGCCGCAGCTCTTCGTCAAAAGTTGAGTCATGCAAGAGATAGAGGTTTTGTAGCATGAGGATTCTCGCCGTCTGATAGTAAGGGTACACGGCTATCAGGTTGCGAAGGTCATAGAGAGTCTCCTTGTCCAATTGCTCCGGGTGTTTGATAAGGTATGCTAAATCCACGTTTCTATTTGCTTTTTAGGAGTTTTATATATTTTGTTTTTACCAATTGGCCACTGTTGCGTTGTAAATCTGATCGCAAAGGTCCTTTACCATCTGCGTCACCAGTTCTTCCTGCACTGCTGTGAGCGGTTGCGAGCTATCATAGGTGGCTGTTGCCGTAAATTGTTTTTCAAAATTTTCGTTCTGATTCACGCCATTTGTGAACCTGACGTTGACCGACATCGACAATTCGGCTTGCGTAGAGTATCCTTCACTTGAAATCGACTTGTTGCGCTGTGAATATTGGGTAATCTCGCCTGCCAGTTTCAAATCGCCGTTCCTCCTCACTTGAACAAGGCGCGTGCGGTTGGCGAAATGGTCCTTCAACTGATTGTTAAACATGTTTGCCATCGGCCCCCAGACATAGCTCGAGCGCACCGGGAATTCTGCAATCTCAATGGTTTTGGTCTTGCTGTAATCAATGCTCGCGCCGCTCAGGCTGTATTTAGGCACACACGCAATGAGGCTGGCCAGGATTAAAGCCATCAACACTGCCGCTCCACGTCCAAGGGATGTCCTATTTTTTTTCAAGTCCATATTGTTTCAGCCTCCTGTATAGCGTGCGGTCGGAAATCCCCAGCTCTTGTGCCGCTTTTTTTCGGTTCCCGCCATTTTTCTCAAGCGCCTTAATCAACGTCTGTTTGCCGATGTCACTCAAATTCAGGCTTTCCAACTCGGCAATTTCCTCTGCCTCGTAGGCATCGAGGTCTGGCACGACATTGGGGTTCACCCTGTCAAACGGCGGATGCGAATCGGCTGTGATGCTCGTCAGCTGAGTAGTTTGCATCGCTGCCTGCGACGTGAGGGCCGACGTCTCGTCCAGCTGTTGGCGTATGGAGTTCATGTCGCGGCGTAAATCGCTGACATTGCCTCGCAACTCATAAAGAATTTTGTAAAGCAGCTCTCGCTCGCTCTCGTACGAGTGCGCGCCTGCCGAGTTGATGGTGGTCAACTGGGTCGTCTCCGGGTCAATGGGGACAAATTGCTTCAAGGCCTCCGCCGTAATCTCGCGCTCGGTACTCAAAACCGACATCTGCTCCGTGACATTTTTCAGTTGCCTGACATTTCCGGGCCATTTGCAACGCAACAACATTTGTTTTGCATCCTCCGTCAGCGTAATTCTCGGGAGTTTGTATTTCTCAGCCATCTGCAACGCAAATAAGCGGAAAAGCAAGATGATGTCCTCGCCCCTCTCGCGCAAAGGCGGCATCTGAATGGGAATCGTGTTCAAACGATAATAAAGGTCCTCGCGAAACCGCCCTTCACTGATGGCTTTCCGTATATTGACATTCGTCGCCGCCACAATTCTCACATCGGTTTTGCGAATGTCCTGCCCGCCAACCCTTATATATTCACCTGTTTCGAGTACGCGGAGTAGGCGCGCCTGCGTCGCCATCGGCAGTTCACCGACTTCATCCAAAAAAATCGTCCCCTTGTTGGCCACTCCGAAATAGCCCTCACTCTCTCCAATGGCACCTGTAAAGGCCCCTTTTTCGTGACCAAAGAGCTCGCTGTCAATCGTTCCTTCCGGGATGGAGCCGCAATTGATGGCGAAATAGCGCTCGCGACGGCGCGGCGAGTTGTCGTGGATCACCCGTGGAATGATTTCTTTCCCCACCCCACTCTCACCGATGATGAGCACCGAAAGGTCGGTAGGCGCGACTTGCAGCGCCACGTCCAAGGCTCGGTTAAGCCCGTTGCTGTTGCCGACGATGTTGTATCGTTGTTTTATTTTCTGAAGTTCTGCTGCATTCATTTCGCTGACAAAATTACACATTTTTCTCCTAAAAGCTGCAATTTTGACAGAAAACTTGCATTTTTCGTCCCCTCACCTCACACCTGGGCTCGGGTAGTCAGGGTTTCTATCTCAAAAAAAGTTTCGTATATCAAAAAAAAAAACTATCTTTGTCAGCCAAAGAGACAAGGAAAATTTATTATAAATTATAAAATGTACGAAAAGGCTGTTGGTTCAGGCTTTCGGACAACTTTGAACAACAAAATACATCAAGAATATACCATGAGAGCCAAAACAGAATGTTTCTTGCCCTGTCAAGATACAGACAGTATGCAAGCCACGCTTTCCCAACTGTGTGAAGACAAGACCATCAAACAAGTCTACCTGCTCACCAAAGTGCCCAACGACGCAGCAGAATACCCGAAGAATGTAGCCTTCCTGCAAGCCGACCAGCTACTTTCGACAAATTCGATGCTCAACATCGCACAAACGGCCACCACAGAATATACGCTCCTTTCGCTCAAGCCAACCCCTTTGAACATCGGACAAAACGCACTCATCCGGCTGCTCAGGACCGCCTCAGACACCGATGCCGCGATGGTTTACAGCGACTTTTATGTCACAAAGAACGGGAAGACGCAAAAACATCCCGTCATCGACTATCAGGACGGTTCGCTCCGCGACGACTTCGACTTCGGGCAGCTGGTGCTGCTGCGCACATCACTCTTGAAAGAATATGCCGCACAAGCAACAGAAAAGACATATCAATACGCCGGCTGGTACGACCTGCGCCTGTTTCTCAGCCGGAAAGGCAAGCTGTTCCATCTAAACGAATATCTGTACACGGCCTTGGAGACCGACCTCAGGACAAGTGGCGAGAAGCAGTTCGACTACGTCAATCCGAACAACCGAGAAGTACAAGTTGAGATGGAACGGGCTGTCACGGCACACCTGCAGGCCGTCGGCGCATTGGTCGACCCGTCGCAATATCCCGTGCCAGACTTCAACGAGCAGCCTTTTGAGATTGAGGCCTCCGTGGTCATCCCGGTCTACAACAGGGCAAAGACCGTCGCCGATGCAGTGGACAGCGCATTGCGACAGCAGACGAAATTCAAGTTCAACGTCATCGTCGTCGACAACCATTCGACCGATGGGACGACCAAGATCCTTGAAGAAATTGCAAAGATCGACGACAGGCTGCATCACATCATCCCCAAGCGCGACGACCTAGGCATCGGCGGCTGCTGGAATGTGGCCATCAACGACGAACACTGCGGTAAATTTGCGATACAACTCGACAGCGACGACCTTTACTCTTCCGAAAAGAGCCTGCAAAGCATCGTTGACGCCTTTTATCAACAAAAAGCCGCGATGGTCATCGGCAGCTACCGCATGTGCGACTTCAACCTCAACACATTACCTCCCGGGCTCATTGACCACCGCGAGTGGAGCGACGAAAACGGGGCGAACAATGCCTTGAGGGTCAACGGCCTGGGGGCACCGCGCGCCTTTTTCACGCCATTGGTCCGGCAAATACAGTTCCCCAACACAAGCTATGGCGAGGACTACGCCCTGGGCCTGGCCTTTAGCCGCAGATACCGCATCGGAAGGATATACGACGAACTCTACCTATGCCGCCGGTGGAGCGGAAACAGCGATGCCGACCTGGACATAGACCGACAAAACGCCAACAACCTCTATAAAGACAGGCTTCGCACCATGGAGCTGCTGGCCAGACAGCGGATGCAGATGGGCAAAGACGACATTGACACAGACCATTCGCTTGTGAGGTTTTTCAACCGGCAATTAGAAAAATGGGACGACGCACGCAAACGATACAAAGACTTGCAAAACATTGAGACAAAAGCATTGGGCGAATATGTGGTGCAATGGAATCCCGAACGGATGACCTCGACGAGCGCCTCCATCGACAAAAAGGCAATAGACCAGCGCCCCTGCTTCCTCTGTGAGAAAAACCGTCCTGAGATACAAATCACCAAAGCCGTCGACAAACAATTCGAGCTGTTGGTCAACCCTTTCCCCATCCTGCCGGCGCACTTCACGATTCCCCTGAAAAGCCATTTGCCACAAGCCATCCGCGAGTACGAGGGGAAAATATACCAGTTGCTCACACAATACAGCGACCTGACCATCCTCTACAACGGTCCCCAAAGCGGGGCGTCGGCGCCCGACCACATGCATTTCCAGGCCATCATGGGCGACAGTCTGCCCATCCAAAGCCAATGGCAGCGACTAGGCCGGAGCCTGGAGGGCATCCACCTGGTCAATGAGGAAGAGGGAATCTATCTCGTCAAAGACTTTCCGCACGCTGCCATCTGCATCAAAAGCAAAAGTGCAGAAGAGAGCAAAAAGCTCTTCAAGACAGTATACCAGTCACTCCCACAACAAGAAAACGGCGGCGAGCCCATGCTCAACATTGTAGCATGGAAGAGCGAAGACAAGTTCGTGACCATTGTCTTTCCACGCCGGAAACACCGTCCTGACTGCTATTTTGCCACAGGCGAGGAGCAATTCCTGGTCAGCCCGGGCGCCATCGACATGGGCGGCCTTGTCATCATGCCCAGAAAAGAAGACTTTGAGCGGATCACGCAGCAAAAACTTGAACACATCATAAAAGAAGTGACTCCAACGGAAAAGGAATTGGATGAAATTACAGAAAACATTCGAAACAACGTCAAAAAGAGTGTATCAAAGAAAGAAGAAAGCCTCAAACTCGACAAGCAGCCCTTGGTCTCAATAGGAATCGTGAGCGGGCAAGACATCTGCTTCAACCTTAACGGCATTTTTCTAGCAAAAGGGGAGAAAATCAAAGGCGAGCAGCGCGTCGAGTTTGCAGAAGGCGGCATCCAATGGAACGGCAAGCTCTACCGGGAGCTGACCTTCACGCCCCAGGCCAGCGAGGCTTCGTTCTCGCTTTCAAACGTCACCATCGGCGTAAACTTCCATTGGGAGAGGAAAGAGACGCAAATCTTCCAAGGCACATTGAGGCTCGTGGTCGAAGCCGGGAAGAT
>ONQK01000213.1 GCA_900319895.1 uncultured Prevotella sp.
CCAATCGAAAACGCCGGAATTAATGGATGCCTGCCGTGAGACCTTGCGCCGCCGTGGCGACGAAGGCACAGGCTGGTCGAGGGCGTGGAAGATCTGCTTTTGGGCGCGCCTCGGCGACGGCGACCATGCCTATCAACTCTTGAGAAATCTATTGGAACCCGCCATCCGACCTGACGGCAAGCATCGTGCAGGCACCTATCCCAATCTCTTCTGCGCCCATCCGCCGTTCCAGATTGACGGCAACTTCGGCGGCACCGCTGGCATCGCCGAAATGCTTTTGCAAAGCCATGACGGAAGAATTGAATTGCTCCCCGCTTTGCCTTCGGTGTGGAAGGACGGCCATTTCAAAGGGCTTTGCGCCCGTGGCGGCAAGGTGGTGGAATGTAGTTGGAGAAACAGGAAGGTCTCGCATTACGCCATCAGGTGAGTGCCTTATCTCACGACTAATTTCAAAGTTTGGCTCCAGCCCTCGCTGTTGCTGAGGCGGAGCAGATAGAAACCATGATCCAGGCCATGCAGCGGAAACTCAAATTGCTGTGAACCAGCGCTAAAGTGAGCCGATTCGCTCATCTTCCTTTGTCCCAAAACAGAAAACAAATCGAACTGGATTAGGCCCTCCAAAGGGTTGCAGAAGCTGACCGTTGCCGTGGTCGAGGCAGGATTGGGCGCGATTTGGGCCTGAAAATCTGTTTCCTCATACTCGTTCACGTCCAAATGCGCGTTGACGGCAAGTTTCATTGTCACGGGAAGGTGGTCGGAGGCGTTGATTAGGGCGTTGAGGACGGCTGGCGGCACGGAAAAGTTGCCATGTTGGTCAAGGCTTTGGTTGAAATGCAGCCCGTCGTTGCCGACGGCTTTGTAGGAGTTGCTCACATAGCGCACACGGTTGTATCCAAAGGCGATTTCGTCGGCCATGAGGATGAAGTCGAAACGGTCATCGAGGCCGCCGCCCGAATGGCAGTCGTTCTCGGTCCAGCCAATCGTCGACTGAGTGTGGAAGGGGGCGAAATCGCTGTTTTCAGTCCAGGCGCCCACGCCGCCGACATAGCCCAAAGGGTCGACGAAACGGATGTTTTCGGGACTGTAGGTCTGCGTGAGCAGACGATAGCCGCTCTCGTTGGAGGAATACATGTTGAAGTCACCCATAATCAGCACGTTGTCAGTAGGATAGTGTTGATTGACATAGTCCATGGCGACTTGTAGGCAGGCCCGGCGCGAGCTTTCGTAGTTCATGCCGGCCTTGAGATGGGTCACAATGCACACGAGCTTGATGGTGTCGCCGGCGGCCAAGCCCGGGGTCTTCATATACAGCTCATACACGTCCGTGTCGCGAGGATAGGTGCGCAGAGCCACATGCCGCTTCAGGCCCATCTTGCGCGAGTCGTAGAAAATGTGGTTGATGATGTTGCTGTTGGCGTAGTTGATGCGGTTGTCCGACTGCCACCAGTCAGCCCCGTTGATGTTCAAGTTGTGGCGCAGGAAGTCGTTTTGCAAGGCATCGGTCGCTCCAAACTCGTTGACCGTCAGTATGTCAGGCTTGACATAATCCAAGATGATGCGGATGCATTCGTCTTTGAGCTGGGTATTGTTGTTGGTCTCGAAACATGAAGCAAAGCCACTGTTGTAGTTGCCATAATACAGCAGGTTGTATTGCATCACGGTTAAGGTGTCTTGTGCCTTCGCAAACGTTGCGGCAAGCAGCGTCAAGAGGATGAAAAGGACATTTTTCTTCATTATTCGGGCGATTTTGTGCAGCAAAAATAAAAAAAATGGTTTGATATTTGCGGAAATCTTAATTTTGCAGCAAATTATGAGAAGAAAAAAAGCAAGAATCGGAACAGTGGCGGTCGTGGCCTTGATGTTGGCGGAGGCTGGTTGCATGAAGAAAATGCAGACTGTGTCGCCCATAGTAGGTCATTGGGGCTGTGAGCAATACGTCAGTTGCCGAACCGACAGTTTGGGCGTTGAGCGATGGGACACCTTGCGTTTCGAGGCGGTGGCCGGTGGCGAATACGAGTTGTTTTTCAACACCGATGGCACGGGCCTGCTGAAGCTCAACAATAGTCCCGCCTTCATCAAAGAGTTTTCGTGCAACTATGTGTATGACTCTGTAGCTCAGATAATTGCCATCGAGAGCAGTTCGTGGCTCTTCGCGCTTTACGGCTCGCTTTTCCTTGAGGAGAACCACGCTGAATTCGGCGTGGAAAGCATGACCGACACCACCTTTGTGGCCTCATGGACCAACAAGCTCTCCGAACCAAGACCTTTTTTTGAACGTTTTTTTATCAAACGAATTGACTAACAATAAATTATAAAAAAATGAAAAAGAATTCCTTATTTGTTTTTTGCGCGTTTGCAGCCTTGTTTTTCGCCTCGTGCGGAGAGAA
>ONQK01000193.1 GCA_900319895.1 uncultured Prevotella sp.
GAGAAATTCGATGAAATCGGAACGGTACTTACCGTCAGCGACGGCGTCGCCCGCATCTACGGGCTACGTAATGCAGAGGCAAACGAGCTGCTTGAGTTCGAGAATGGTACAATGGCCATCGTCATGAACCTGGAGGAAGACAATGTTGGTTGTGTCCTTCTAGGATCAACTTCTGGCATCAAAGAAGGACAAGTTGTTAAGCGCACCAAGCGCATTGCATCCATCAGGGTCAATGACAACATGCTGGGGCGCGTCATCAACCCGCTCGGTCAAGCCATTGACGGAAAGGGTGAGATAGACTTGACAGAATCCTTTGAAATGCCACTTGACCGCAAGGCACCTGGAGTGATTTATCGCCAGCCAGTGAAAGAGCCCCTGCAAACTGGCTTGAAGGCGGTTGACTCGATGATTCCAATCGGGCGCGGCCAGCGCGAATTGATTATCGGTGACCGTCAGACGGGTAAAACAGCCATTGCCATCGACACAATCATCAATCAAAAAAGTTTCTATGAGGCAGGAAAACCCGTTTATTGCATCTATGTGGCCATCGGTCAGAAAGCCTCTACCGTTGCCGCTCTGGTACAAAATCTAAAAGAGCACGGCGCACTGCCTTATACCATCATTGTCAGTGCAACAGCTGCCGACCCCGCCGCCATGCAGTATTACGCACCGTTTGCAGGAGCCGCCATCGGCGAATATTTCCGCGACCGCGGACATGCCGCCTTGGTGGTGTACGACGATTTGTCGAAACAGGCGGTGGCTTATAGGGAAGTATCCTTGATTTTGCGCCGTCCGTCAGGACGCGAGGCATATCCTGGCGACGTGTTCTATTTGCACTCAAGGCTGCTTGAAAGAGCTGCAAAGATCAACGACCAGCAAGAGGTTGCCGAACAAATGAACGACTTGCCAGAGTGCATGAAAGGACATGTCAGAGGAGGTGGGTCGTTGACAGCCCTGCCCATCATTGAGACGCAGGCCGGCGACGTTTCAGCCTATATCCCGACAAACGTCATTTCCATCACAGACGGACAGATATACCTTGAGTCAGACTTGTTCAACCAAGGTTTCCGGCCTGCCATCAACGTCGGAATCTCGGTGTCGCGTGTAGGAGGCTCTGCGCAGATTAAAGCCATGAAAAAAGTAGCAGGAACGTTGAAGATTGACATGGCCCAATACCGCGAATTGGAGGCATTCTCCAAATTCTCAAGTGACATGGATGCCGTTACAGCTATGACACTCGACCGTGGACGTAAAAACAACCAATTGTTGATACAGCCACAGTATAGTCCGATGGAAGTAGGGGAGCAGATTGCCATTTTGTATTGCGGTGTGAACGGGCTGATGCACAACGTGCCTGTCGAAAAAATCCGTGAATGCCAAGGGCTGTTCCTCGACAAGTTGCGCTCGGCTCACCCAGAGGTCATCCAGTCTTTGAGCAACGGGCAACTTTCTGATATGGAGACAACCGTCATCGCACAAGTAATGGCTGACATCGCAGGTCAGTATAAATAGTATCCATTATGCCATCACTAAAAGAGATAAAAACCCGAATCGCTTCCGTCAACAGCACCCGTAAGATTACGAGTGCCATGAAAATGGTGGCTTCAAGCAAACTTCATCATGCGCAGGTGATGATTGAAAACATGCTGCCTTATGAGAAAATGCTTGAACACATCCTGAAGTCATTCTTGGCAGCAGAAGCTGACTCGCAAACACCGTACGATGTAGAACGTCCTGTGAAAAGGGTAGCTCTTATTGTATACGCTTCCAATAGCAGTCTCTGTGGAGGGTTCAATGCAAATATCCTGAAAATGATGCAAAACACCATCGAGGAATATGAACACCTGGGAAAAGAGAACATCATCATCTATCCTATTGGAAGAAAGGTGGCAGAAAAAGTGGCAAAACTTGGATTCAAATCAGCCGGGAACTTTTCAGAATTGGCTGACAAGCCCAATGTTCAACAATGTATTACCATTGCACAGGAATTAGGCGAAATGTTTCTTAAGGAAGAAGTCGACAAAGTGGAAATGATATACCATCACTTTAAAAGTGCTGGAAGTCAAATACTTACGCGAAAGACATTCCTCCCAATAGACATAAGCGAGGAGCTCAATGCCGACAAAGAGCGAGATTTGACCTCGAATTTGGCGACAAAAGAGGCACAAGAGTATCTTAAAAGAAGAAAATCACCAAAAACTTCAACCCCCAAACAAGAAGAAGTAAAGCCTTGGAATGACAATTTTATTGTAGAACCAGACATGCAGGCGATTTTCGACAAACTCATTCCTAAATTAGCCCACTTGATGCTCTATACGGCACTACTTGACAGTAACGCCTCAGAGCACGCGGCGCGAATGGTGGCCATGCAGACAGCCACAGACAATGCTGATGAACTGCTTAGGGAACTGAATCTGCAATACAATAAATCACGACAACAAGCCATTACCAGTGAATTGCTTGACATCGTCGGCGGAACAGTGAATAATTAACAAAAACAAATATGTGGTTAAAAGGGGTGTGTCTCATTGACATACCCCTTTTTTCTTTTTATTGGCTACAGAACGAAACCTATTGTGCAGGAATGTCAAAACATGGAGAAAAAAACGAAAAACTTCCAGAAAGCCGAGGCGCTTTTGTTGTAAGTTTCGTTGTATGGAGGGAAAAAACAAAACGGAACTTTTAGTTTTATGGATTTCGTTTTACGGATTATCCTTGTTCACAGAACACAATTCATGGGTTGATATGTAAAAATATAAGATATTTAACAAACTAATGTTTTCACATAATCAATATTATGATAAATAGGAAATGTTTTTATTTACGTTTCGTTCTGTAGCCAATAAAAAGAATTATAATTATCAAGGATGCTTTTAGCTACCATTTTTTATTGATTTAATGCTCTAACCAGATACTAAACATAGGTATTCCTAGAAAACAATAAATTTGCTTTTTTGTTTACAACAATAGTAAATACAATGAGGCTTTTTAATCCTTCATTTTCCCCGTAATCTAGACCGTGCCTAACAAAGTCTACCTGACCGTAATGTGAAAACAGCCTTGTTTCACCTCATATTTCACATAACATCGTTCAGA
>ONQK01000197.1 GCA_900319895.1 uncultured Prevotella sp.
ACATATCCATCATAGACTAAATCATACAATTCGTCATAAAACCGTATTGTGCGATTATCCTTGAAACGTTCATACTTATTCTTGAGTTTCTTTTCATACTCTTCTTTTGAATCAATTTGTGTATCTGTGTTTTGATCTTGTGGTGAAATCAATTCTGAAAGAGAAAAATCGTTAATCGATTGTAACGCATCTTTCAATTCTTCTTTCGTGTGCCCATTCTTTGCTTCAATCGAAATTATTGTAAACGGCAATAGCAAATCTTGGTTTATTTCTTTTGAGTATCCTCCATTTGTTATTTCAAATATCTTTTTATAAACATCTGTAATGAAAATCAGAGTTCTAATGTTTTTGCATTCACCTGCCTGAACAACATTCAAAATAAACTGTTTTTGTTCTTTTAGAAAAGTTCTGTATTCGCTATTTTCCTTATACTTATTGCAAATACTATCGTATATGTCTGACATATCTGGACAATGATTATAAGAAAAACGAATCGTTTTTTCTTTGAATTGTTTATAGTCGTCACCTAATACATCATCATTGGCGACTACTACAACTTTATAGTTTGTATGTTCTGTCAATGAGTTGATATACCCTAAAACAGACTGAATATCAATTTTGTTTGTATCAATTCTCTCCAAATCGTCAAAAAAGAAAATTTTATCATCATATTTTGCAATAGTCTCCCTAATACTTTCCTTTTCCTCTTGACTTATTTTTGATAGCTTCCCTAACACAGGCACTTCTTCTATTACAGAAACGACTTTATTTGAAATAAATTCAATCCATTTATATTTGGAATTTATGGAGTAAAAAATCCGTTCTTTGATTTCATCAATAGAAGACACTCCGTACAAACTTACATAAATCAGTTTATATAGTTCATTGCCGTCTTTTGTGCATTTTTGTTTAAGACAAGCAATTTTTTCCACTTCTGACTTCAAAGTGTTATTTATGAAGAACGTTTTTCCGCTTCCCCATACACCTTTTATCATCAAAGCGTAATCTGTCTTTTCACTTTTCAGATAATCCTTTAATACTGATACAAATGCTTTATTCATATTTTTCCATATTTTTTTATAAAATCGGCTTACAAAGATACGGAAATCGACTTAAACAGACAAATATTTGAGCCGATTCGAAGAATAAACCTGCTCAAACACATTGATTTCCCGTTTGGCAATGCCGAGTCGGGTGGCGATTGCCTTCCACTGCCGCACACCGTCTTTGACCTCGGCGACGATTCGACGGCCCTCGTCCTTGCCAATCATATACTCCTCCGAGGAATCGAGCAGCACGTTTAAATCGGCATGGTTGGTCGTGGCGTTGATGAGCAATGCCTGATACTCGTTCTGCGTCGGGTTCAGGTCGTAGGCAGGTGAGAGCGTCCATCCGCGAGGAGTGAGCAGGAAGGCGTGGTTGCGGAAATGGTCGTCGCTGTTGCCAATGGCAATATTGAACGCCACACGGCGATAGAGTTGGCGCAGGTTGCTTTCGACATCGCAACAGCTCTGGACAATGAAGTCCACGATGTCTAAATAGCCGTTGCCTGTTTGGGCATTGTTGCCATCGGTCAAGCCCAAAAGGGTCATGGCCGAGGCGAAATGTTTTCTCCGACCGTCGGCTGTTCTGTCGAAGCGTTTGGAAAGTAGTGCGTGGTATTTCCCGCTCGTTTCGATGACGCTCGTTTCGGCGGCCACGATGCCGACTTCCCTTGCCAACAAATGGCTGTGATGCTCCCAAAGAGCCACATCGTAGTCGTCGTTTCGCGACGGGAATTTGGCGATACAAAGCTGTCCGTCATCATTCATCACGCCTGCTTTCGGACGAGCTCCGCCCAACGAAGTGCCCGGATGGACAAGTTGCAGCAGCCATTTCTTTTCGGGCAACTGATTCTGCTCCTCGCTTTTTTCAATTTCCATACTCGCTGCCGCTAACGCCCTGATGTCGGTCAATGGAGGAATTCGAAGCCTTTGTTCGCAGTTGATGAAAGTTCCATCCTTTGATTCCTTAAAACGGAAACCGCCCATGCGCGAGAAATCGTCGATGCCTAAGAGGTAGTCGAAAGAGGACAGACGGCGGACGGGGCGTTTTTCCTCTGCGGCAAGAAGTTGTTCGCGTCGGTTCAGCAGCAAGCGTCCCCATCGGTCGGGCAAGGCATCGCTGAAACAGCCGAAAATATCTTTGTTGGGCTGCGTATATTGCAGTCCCGGATAGTTATTGATGTCAGCACTCAGGAAAAGGCTGCCATAGTGACGAAGCCAATCGTTGTCGAACTTGAACGAATAGGAATCCGCGCCACGAAGCGACTCATAGCCAAGCTCACCCATCAGAATGGGCGCGTCGAGCCAGTCGAAATCGGCATAGATGAATAGTGTACGCATAGTTTATTGTTTTTTCGATGCACGTTCACGGTGTTTTAAAGCGAGGTCTTGCAACGCCCGACCCATTTCGTCCTTCTGCGCCAACAACAGG
>ONQK01000198.1 GCA_900319895.1 uncultured Prevotella sp.
CATTCTCCCAAGAAATGCTATTCCAGCAAGCATTGTTGGCTATAATTCTATTGAACCGGAACGGGTAAGGTGCCCTTTCTCTATGCATTTACACTTTGTCGTACTCCAAATGAAAGTTTGCCACGGCTTCGATTCCTTTTTTAAAGATGTCGATCGGCATGTTTTCGTTGGGCGAATGAATGGCGTTGGACTCAAGGCCGAAGCCCATGAGGATGGTCTTAATGCCAAGAATTTTCTCGAAAGTGGAGATGATGGGAATACTTCCGCCTCTTCTGACGGGCAATGGACGCTTGCCGAAGGCAGTTTCAAAACCTCGCTCGGCAGCCTTGTAGGCTGGCATGTCGATGGGACAGACATACCCTTCTCCGCCGTGGAGGTATTGGATGTCGATTTTAACGGTCTTGGGTGCCACGCTTCTGAAATAGTCTACCACAAGCTGTGCGATTTTGTCGGACTGTTGGTGGGGCACCAAGCGACAAGAGAGTTTTGCATAGGCTTTTGAGGGGATGACGGTCTTGGCACCTTCTCCCGTATAGCCTCCCCATATGCCGCAGACATCGAAAGAGGGTCTGAACCCTGTGCGCTCGATGGTATTGTAGCCTTCTTCTCCAAAGAGTTCTTCGACATCCAGCGACTGTTTGTATTTGTCGAGGTTAAAGGGGATTTCTGCCACCATTTTCCGCTCGTCGGCAGGCACGTCCTCCACATCGTCGTAGAAATGCGGGATTTGTATGCGTCCTTTGTCGTCGGTAACGTCAGCTATCAGTTGACAAAGTACATTGATGGGGTTGGCAACAGCGCCGCCGAAGTGCCCGGAGTGCAAGTCATGGTTTGGCCCGGTGACTTCAAGCTGCCAATAGGCGAGTCCCCTGAGGCCGGTGGTGAGCGACGGCAAGTCGGCCGAGAGCATGCTGGTGTCGGACACCAAGATGATGTCGCTCTTGAGCAGCTCTTTGTGTTTTTGGCAGAAAGCACCCAGGCTGGGCGACCCGATTTCTTCCTCACCTTCAAAAATGAACTTCACATTGTGCTTCAACAAGTTGTTCTTCACAATATATTCAAAAGCTTTTGCCTGAATGAAAGCCTGCCCTTTGTCGTCGTCCGCGCCGCGTGCCCAGATGTGTCCGTCTTTGACAACGGGTTCAAATGGCTCGGTCTTCCAGAGTTCAAATGGCTCGGCTGGCATCACGTCGTAATGTCCGTAAATAAGGATGGTTTTGGCACTTGGGTCGACTATTTTCTCTCCATAGACCATGGGATTGCCGTCAGAGGGCATCACTTCCGCCTTGTCTGCTCCGGCTGCCAGCAACAGTTCTTTCCAGCGTTCAGCACAACGCACCATGTCGGCTTTATGCTCAGGCTGTGCGCTGACACTTGGGATGCGGATGAGGCTGAACAGCTCGTCGAGCATCCTCGCTTCGTTTTTCTCGATAAATTCTTTAATCATGATATTTAAATTTGGTGTAAAATGCGTTGTTTGTCCGTCCTTTCGTCTCTCCAAAGGGTCATTGGAGGCGATGTGGCTACAAAAATACGCAAAAAAAATGGCTTTTCCTGCTTTGGAGGCCACTTTTTTATCACAATTCGTCGTATGCGGGGATGTCCTTTAAAAACCGGTAGGTCTTGTTTTCATAGTCCATGCGGCAACAGTAGTGCTCCATGCCGTTGCTCACGACGAGGTAGTCCACTTTCAGCAACAAGTTATAGGCTGAAATCTGGTCAAAGACCTTTTGCCTCAAGGCTATGTTGGGCGCTTTGTACTCAACGATCATTCGAGGCATTTTTTCTTTATTATATAATAAGGTGTCAGCGCGCAGCCGTTTGCTGCCAATTCTCAGCTCCACCTCGTTTGCCAGCAGGGCGGAGGGATAGTTCTTGTGCGCAGTGAGGAAATGTACAAAATGCTGCCTCACCCACTCTTCCGGGGTCAAGGCAACGAATTTCCGCCGCAAAACGTCCATAATCAGGGGATGTTCACGCGAGCCGCCGAGTTTTATTTCGTACTTGGGTAGGTTTAATTCATACATTTTTATTATCTTTGCATGTCGGCAGCCCGTGCCACGGGTGCCATTTGCCTGCAAAGATAATAAAAATCGGAGGCAAAACGGCACAAAAGTGCAGCGATTTTCATGCTGAACGAAATCCGCTGCAGTTGGCAGGCAGAACCGAGGAATGTGGAAAAGAATCTCAGTCTAACGATACAACAAGATATGGCAGAAAAGAAACCGGCGTTTTCTTACGACGAAATCATAGCAGACATCCGTGCCAGGCGCTTCAGTCCGGTTTACATACTCATGGGCGAGGAACCTTATTACATCGACCAGATTACCCAGCTCATCGCGGCAACCGTGGTTCCTGAAGACATGCGCGATTTTGCGCAGAACATCCTCTATGGTGCCGACGTGAGGATGTCGCAAGTCCTCGACCTGGCGCGGCAATTGCCCATGATGGCAGAGCGACAGACCGTAATCGTCAGGGAAGCCAAGGCGATGAAAGGGGCATGGGACGCACTGGAGAACTATCTCGAGAACCCCGCGCCGTCCACCGTCCTGGTATTCTGCTATAAGGGCGGGACGATTGACAGGAGGAAGACTTTCATGAAAAAAGCCGAGAAGGCCGGCGTGGTCTTTGAAAGCGTGAAGAAAAAGGACTGGGAGCTGCCCACCTTCATCAAACAATACGCCAAGGAATGCAATGTCGCCATGGACGAGAAGTCGGTCATGATGATTGCCGACCATGTCGGGGCAGACCTCAACCGGCTGACCACCGAGATCGACAAAGTAGTAGCGTCGCTGCCTGAAGGAGAGACAAGGATTACGCCCGAAATCGTCGAGCAGAAAATCGGCATCAGCAAGGAATTCAACCCCTTCGAGCTGCGCAACGCCATCGTGCAGCGCGACGCCTTCAAGGCCTACCAAATCGTCAGTTATTACGAGAAAAAGCGAAACACCGACGAGTACTACAGCTCACTTCCCCAACTGTTCAATTTCTTCCAGAACCTGATGATAGCCTACTATGCGCCAGAGAGGAACAATGCCATGGCAGTGGCACAGCACCTGGGCTACAAGGCCGAGTGGGCGGCGCGCGACTACATCACCGGCATGCGCAACTACTCGGCGCGGAAGGTGATGAACATCATCAGCAAATTCAGGGAAGTAGATGCCAAAAGCAAGGGGCTCGACAATCCCAACACCTCAATAGGACAATTGTTCAGGGAACTCATCTTCTTCATACTCAACTGATTCATACTCAACCGCCCCCACGCCTCGACAAGACCAAGCCCTCTGCCGGGATGTGCAGAACACCGTGCCGCACCTTCCCCCGCCTTTCCCTTTCCCTTTGCCTTCCTTCTCTTCTCTCTCTCCTTTTCTTCCTGCTTTCCCGCCATTTCCGTCCCTCCTCCCCCCTGATTTTTCCCCTCCCTCCGCCCTCTTCTTCCCTCATTTTTCTTAAAAAATTAAAAAGATTTAACGTTTTTTTTTGTAAACACTTTTTGTCGTATATTTGCCCACAGCAAGTGTTCCTTTCCCAGCGAGGCAACAAGACGGCAGACCCCGGAAGTGGCCGGCCGACAGGCAGGCCGGGAAGCTCGGGAGGCTGCAGGCTTGGAAATATGGAAGTAAATAAAGGAGTGGATGAGACGGATGAAACAGGAAGACGGTGAGATGAAAAAACGGATGAAGCTGTAGGACGGAAGGGTTGAAGCCCAAGGTGCGCCGGTCCGCCCGGAACCGGCAGAGGCGGACGAGAACGCCATCGGCAGCCCAGCACCACAAGGCACAACGGACACCTAGGACGACTTAGGAGACGGGACGAAACTTAGACGACGCGAACGACTTAGGAGATGAAGATGAAGATGAAGATGAAGACGAAGACGAAGACAATGACACAAGACGACGCAAACGACTTAAGAGAACAAACAAATAAACACCAAACTATCAACAAACCACAGTAGCCCATGAGCAGTAGACTACAGGCCATGGACGGCGGCCGGCAAAGACGGCGCCCAGTCCGCA